>DAOVFN010000004.1 GCA_030672885.1 Candidatus Aenigmatarchaeota archaeon
AGGGGTGCGAGCTTCCTTACTACACCCTGGGCCCGAACGAGCTGACATTCACGATATCGTTCCCCAACGGCAAGGACGAGAGAAACCTCATATCAAGGGAGCTGAACGCCTCCTTTGACGACATCTACATCACACCTGTCCCGCACATCGACGGGGTGTGCGAAGCCGACCTGGGCGAGAACGGCAGCACGGCTTGCGTGGACTGCCCATGCGAGGACGACTTGGCATTCGGGACTGACTATTACTGCGACTTTGACAGGTATTCCAACCCAGAGGGAACCTGCCTCCTCAAGAACAACGTCACCCTGGTGGTGGAGAGCCCCACGACCCCTGTGCATTTCACGAGCTGCGAGGAAACCAATACAGTGAACGTCCTCATGCACGTCCAGAACCAGCCCTCTGGCATGATGGCTGAGAACAAGTTCGCCACTGTGGGCGGCGAGGCCGCGCGCTACATTCACTGCCGCGAGTCAACGGGCGGCTACCTCGAGAGCAACATCACCTTCAACTGCAGCATCAAGATACCCCCAATAGACACCTGCATCCAAGGCCAGACATACAGCTACGCCAACAACTCCATCTCCCTTATAATATCCTATGACAACGGCGAGAGGGGCAGGGTCCTCCAGAGCCTCAAGGCCGACCTCCCCCCGGTCTACATAACCCAGAGCATCAGGAGCATCTACGACATCATGGAGGCCGCCAAGAACGACATGAAGCTTGTCCTTGACGAGATAATGGACCTGACAGAGGACATGGCCGACAACATCCACCGGTGCATCGAGATGCAGATTGCCGTGATGTTCTTCAACCTCGCCCTGACGATTACTTTGGGTATTGCAGGTGGGGGTGGTTTCTCTGACGAAGACTGGAACTGGAAGGATTTTGGCGAGGGCGTCAAGGCAGGTGGGCAGATAGGGACCTCGCTCTCCACCATGGCCAAGAGCATCTGCGACATGTACCAGAAACTCAGTGATGTGCTGATAGACCTCCAGGAGCTCCAGCTCAAGAAGATAACCATGGAGACCTGCCTGGCGATTGCCCAGCATGAGCTGGACGCCGGCCACTGCAGGGGCAACGAGCAGGCGTGCTTCAATGACATGACCAGCTGCCTGAGCACGCTCAGCGACATGAGCAGCATAAGGGACAGGATAGGCAACAAGGTGGATTCCATGGGCAAAGATTTCGTCAAGTTCAACAAGGGCCTCCAGGACATCGGCGAGGCCATCGGCGACGGGCCGTGGGGTGAGGATGGGGTCAGCAGATACAGAAATTTCCGAATATTTATGCCAAGAGCACTCACCAATGGGGTAAAGGTCTGCGAACACAAGGATGTGTACCTTGGCGATACTGGTAGACCTCAAAGATGTATACCGACCCCAGCAGGAGGCAAGGCAGAGATTCGTATACAGAAGAGTGATTGCAGCAAAGACTATGCTATACTAGTCTTGAATCCAGGCACAAACGGTTTTGAAGAACTAGTGAGAGCTGAAATGAAGGGCGATGGCAGTGTTATTGTAAAATCAAAAGAATATTCCAGTCTCCTAGGCAAATTCCAGCAGGGAGAGAACACCATAACACTTTACTGTACCGATGAACCAAGTTACGAACCCTCTATACCGAGTTCTAGATATAAATCCATTGCCACTTCCATGACAATAATCAGGGGAACCCCCAAGGGAACGGATGATCCGGACCACCCCTGCATGTGCGAATGGAAAGGTAATTATTTCAGAAATATTGATACCGAGACCCAAGGCTCTGAAATCGATGATATAAACGAGAAGGCCAATGTTTACAGTTGTTCTGCTTGTGAATGGGAGTATGGGCAAACATACAAGACCACAAAGAACCTCAAGATATTTAGGAGGCCAACACCGCAAGAAAGCCATGGCAAAGACGGCTGCCTCACAACTGGTTCAGAGGTCAAGCCCCTAACAAATGGAAACGACCCAATGGTTGAAAATGACAACTACGGATATGACTGGTGGAGAGTCGATATATTGAAGAGAAAACAAGGTTGCGAAAATTACGGCTATGCTTACATAAGGGCAGGCAGTTGTGTTAATGGAGGTGAATGCTACCTCGAGCCTGTGACACCGCCATCCAGCGACGGCACAGGGGAACTCAGCAAAGAAGAAATTACCATACCAGAAGACTACCCACTTCTCCTCGATAATCCTGAAAAAAATGGCGTTTGCTCACAATATACTGAAAGTGAGGTCTGCATACTCGGAAAGGATAGCACATTTAGATCATATGAAGAAACGGAGAACACATGCACATTTAATGCTGAGACCTATAATTTAATTAAAGTCAGAGTGATTAAGGCCGAAGACCCTACACAAAACTGGAATGGAATTTCGGGCTGTGTTGCTGGAAGTGACTACTGGTTGGTGGCGCATGGCGCTCAGGGTGGTCGGGAAACGATAGAACCTGCTTCATTTTTTTCCTACGAAGGAGAACAATACAATGGTGATGACTCTCCTTTAACAACTGCGAGATGTTGCAATCAGAACTTCATGAATCCTCCGGAGCTTCTTTGCGTAATAAAAAATGCTGTATCATTATCAACTTTCAAAGAACTTGAATCATATTGTTGTGATGATATGGCATCTAGTGGTTTTCTGGGCGTGACAGAAGATGGAGATGTCACCACAGTATACTGGTGTCCAGAGCATTGTCCGTCCAGTATATGTCCATCAGTTGCCTGACAGTTTCATACAATCCCCGCTAACTATTTATCATGAGACCCCAGCTGGCCATGGCCCTTGCGGCCAGCCAGGTTGCGCCGCGGCAACTGAAATACAACGAAACAACTATAAACAGGTGATGGAATGCCCCAAAGAGCTTTTGACATAGCAGTCAATGAAGAGATAGTCAGTGACAGGAAGATTTTTGTAGCCCATTACCTGAACCTGGGTATTGCAAGCCAGGGAAGCAGTTATGATGAATCCATAAGAAACATAGAGGATGCCATTAACCTGTACTTGGAGGAATGTCCTGAGAAACAGCCGCAGAAAATAGAGAAGCTCCTGCCTCCAATAGCAACAAGGCTGTTCCTATAATCGGTTAAATTCTTCTCTGCTTATTTTGATCTCTTTCAATATTTTGCCCAGCAGGACCGGTCCAATTTCGTAATTCCCATGGAATGGTATAGTTGTGGTTCTGCCATCAGAATGACGATAAAATACGTGACTTCCTTTTTGCCCTATTGGAGTGAATCCGAGTCTTATGATATTTTCTCTAGATTCTTTGGAGAAATCGGCGTCAAACGGCTCATGCCGGTACCTCAATTTGCTGCACGCCCACAAATTTTGGCAATTTGCGTGTTTCGTCTATTTCTACCTCCAGGCAAAGCTCAATAACCTCGTGCATGTTTTTCATTAATTCATCTATTGTTTTCCATGCGTATGGCATCCAGGAAGTTCTGCAGGCCGCTGTTGCGGATATGGTATCCCTATACCGCCTGCCACAAAAAGATAACACCCCGGGCCAGGCAATGTTTTATACGATCCATCCCATTATTTATCATGAGGAACATCCTGCTGATAATCATTGCGGTTCTGCTGCTCCTGCCCGCCCAGGCCCTTGCGGCCAGCCAGGTTGCGCCCGTGGACGGCCTGTGGCTTTCCCTGCCGCCGGACAGCGTCAAGTGCGTCGTTGTGAGGCTGCCCCATGACGCTGGCCTGCCGGGGACAGGGAACTACATGTTCACGGTGAGATGTACCCCGGAGCCCCAGGAGACCTGGGCCGACCTGTCTGAGCAGCTGGTGAGGGAGGTGCACGAGAACAACATCGTGGTGATACCCATATGCTTTGACACAGCAGGGCCGAACAAACCCGTGGGTAACTGCTCCACTCCCTATACGATAACGGTTTCAGAGGCCTACACGGGCGTGACCAGGGAGTGGCATGGCGGGATATGCGTGTCTGAATTTGCCGATGCGGACATCGTGAGGCCTGATGAGATGCCGGCCTCTGGCGATGGTGTCAGGGAGCTCCTGAACGACAACACAGACATATTATCTGCCTGGCTTGATGAGGAGGAACTCTATGCAAAGCCCGGCGGGAGCGCCCTCTTCAACCTCTCTGTGCAGTCCCATGCAGGGCTTGACATCACTGTGCTGGCCCATGGCGACATGGATGTGAGCCCTCCCCAGGCGAGCCTCACAACAGGCCCTGGAAGCACTCTCCAGTCCCAGGGCTTTGAGGTGACTGCCCCGCCCGGGTCAGGGACATACAGGCTGGCCCTGAGGGTGAGCACAGACACCTGCCAGGGCAGGTCCTATTGCACCAAGCTCCTTGAGGCAGACCTCGTGGTGAGCGAGGACGAGCCCCCTGAGAGGACAGGCTTCGAAGTCGTGCTCAGGCCCGGGAATATCGATATCAAGGAGCCCGAGGGGGTGATAATGAGGCTTACGATAGTAAACAACGAGAGGGATGCCAGGGGCTTCAGGTCCTCGATAAACATAGACCCGGATGACGGCCAGAGCGGCTTCATGGGCGAGAGCGTTGATGTGGGGGCCCATGACTCGCACACCAGGATATTTATAGTCACTCCAGGGAGCTCCTCAAAGCTCTATGAGGTGACTGCGACGGTGGCCTCCGGGGGCGTGACATCCTCTGCGACATCGTTCATAACAATAGACGAGCTCGTGACAGATGCCCTGAGGCAGGCCGGGGATCTGGGAGCGGACAGCCAGGCAGCGGTGAATTCCTGGCGTAGTTCCCATGCTGCCTCAGAATACGGCTCTGACCTACACGAGTACGGAAGCCTCAGAGAGACCCTGGCCAGTGCCAGGGAGCAGCAGGAACAGAACCAGAGCGGTGATGACTGGATGGGTGACTACATAAAGCAGTACCAGAACCAGACCAGTGGAGAAGAGAACCCATACCAGGGTATGTTGTGGATTGTGCTGGTTGTTGTCCTTGTTGCTGCCGCGGCCCTGGCTGGGTTCATGTTTCTGAGAAAGAGGGGCTCAGGTGACGGAGAGGAAGAGAGTGGTGTTGAGTACTACTGACTTGAATAGTGCAGAAAGCATGTACCATGAAAGTCGTGAGAATGAACCACATGCTCTATAATATTACCTCAAACGAGCCATGCCACTCTGGAAGTGGCTTCTGAGAAACCGATAAAATCTCAGTAGAACTCTTCTTCATCGAAGACATCGTCTTCTTTTTTTGATTCCTCATCGAACTCCTGTTCCGGGGACTTCTTCCTTCTCTTGAGGAACCACCAGGCCCCGATGCCCCCCACGACTGCTAGGGCCGCCACCAGGCCTATGAGAAGGAAGTCTATCTCACCCTCTGGTGACTCAGGGGTTCCTTTTATAAAACAATAATTGCCTGTGCATTCATAGTCCTCACCGCAGTCCGAATCAATGCAGCATTCCACACACTCATCATTGCAGCACACCTTGCTGCCGCCACCGCAGGGTGTGGAGTCTGCCTGGCCTGCGCACTCCCCGACCTCGGCGCAGCATATCCCGGACACCCCGCCCGATATGCACGTCCCGACCTCCTCCTCCCCATCCGGGCAGTTGAATATGCCCGTCATGCACGTCCCTGTGGTGCAGGGTATGTCGGGCGTGCCACCCCCAGAGCACCTGAAGGTTGTTGTCGAGCATGTTTGTCCAGAGGGGCAATTGTTGTCTGTACAGCATTCTACCATCTTGCAGACTCTCTGATAGCAGCAACCCCCTAGGCAGTCCGCGCCGTCCGTGAGCTGGCTGCAGTCCGTCACCCCGCCGCTCGTGTAGCTTATCCTCATCCTGAGCGGGATGCCTCCCAGGGTGGTCCCCTCACCTGATTTTATGTCAGCGATTGTGTTGATGTCCAGGCTGGATGATATGTCGCGGAGGTTTATCGTGTAGTACACTGTCTGGTACGGCCCTATCGTGGAGTTGGGAATCGTGATTGTGACATGCCTGCCTATGTCCTGGGGAAGCGATATGCTCACACCCTCGAATGTCTGGTTCATGGTATTTATGATTCTCTTGTTCTGCGGGAGCGATGGCTCTGAGCCTGCCTCCACGAGCACGTCTATGTCAACAGGATCGGCCTGGAGAACTCCGCCCTGGCCGCCCCCGCCGCCTGACATATCGACCTTGATCATGCCACCCCCGAAGTCATCCGAGGAATTGGCCTTGAACGCTATGTAATATGTCCCTGAACCGAGCCCGACACTCCCATTGTAATACGGGGTTCCTGTTATCCTTGACATTGGAAGGTAGCCCGATGTCTTGGGACTGAATTCGCTGTCAAATACCCTGTAGCTCACTGAATCGGCAATGGTGGGCGTGGTATATGCCACCATGCTCACGCTGCCTGAATCGAAATCTATGGTTACGTCAGGGATTATCTTGAGCCCTCCTATCTCAACGTTCAGGCTCGCGTTCCCCTGGTTGCCCTCGCTGTCGAATGTAAAGACATCCAGGAGATAGGGGCTTCCGTCCGTGGTGGGATACCTGAACGGGGACGGGCCGCATGTGCTCTGGTAGTCTGTGTCAGATAAGTAGCACATATATCTCCCGCCAATGTGCGGGAAGTGCCCGTATCCTTCGTCAGTCACCCAGTTTATCCTGACAGAGCCGCCCACACTGCCGGGGTCGGCAATCATGACAAAACTCGATTCCGCAGAGAGCTGATCTGGTATGAATGTCACATCAGGCTCCGGCAGCTGGGCCATCGCAGGGAATGCCTGCAATGCCAGGACTGACAGGAAAACCATGCAATAAACAATGGCCCCTCTGGTTAGCGTCCCCATGTTATAATTATTGAGCTGGCCGATATATAAAAACAATATAAAACCGATGCCCACATAATTAATCGGTGAATTTTATATGGCAAGCTTTGACGATTTCAAGAAGCTCGACATGAAGATTGGTGAGGTGCTCTCTGTGGAGCACGTTCCCAATGCAGACAAACTCTATGTGCTCCAGGTCGACCTCGGAGGCAAGCAGATCCAGCTCGTTGCAGGGCTCAAGCAGGCATACAAAGAGGACGAGCTCAAGGGCAAGAGGATAGTCGTAGTGACCAACCTGGACCCGGTCACCATCCGAGGCATCAGATCAGAGGGCATGCTCCTGGCTGCTGTGGAAGGGGATGACATAAGCCTCCTCACTGTGGACAGGCCCATAGCTGTCGGTGCGGGTGTCGCGTGATTTCTCTTGGAGGGGGCATGAAAGGCAGTTCCGGAAGGGCAGGGGTCCAGAAGAGCCTGCCCACAGAGGACATTCTTATTTATGCCGACTGCAGGGAGGCCCCCTCCCATGTGAACAGCTACATCGAGAACCTGGGCGCCACTGTGTGCCTCAAGCAGCTCGGTGTGGGCGACTACATAGCGTCTGACAGGGTTGGGATAGAGAGGAAGACCATATCCGATTTCCTGGGTTCCATAATGAACCAGAGGCTCTTCAGGCAACTCGGGGAACTTGCCGCAAGCTTCCAGAACCCTATACTCATGCTCGAGGGAAATCCCGAGCTGCTCTGGCACGAGAGCAGGATGCATCCCAATGCCATAAGGGGTGCCCTCGCCAGCATCACAGTAGACTACAGGGTGCCCATGATATGGACCCGCAACGCCAGGGAAACAGCCGCCCAGATACACTGGATTGCCTACAGGGAGCAGAAGAAACTGGACAAAGAGGTTTCCATACGGGGGGAGAAGCGCGCCATGGACACTCATGGCCAGCAGGAATTCATACTGGCAGGGCTCCCGCACATAAACTCAAAGCTCAGCAGGAGGCTCCTGGAGCACTTTGGCTCTGTCCGCAAAGTGTTCACAGCAAAGCCCGAGCGCCTCATGAAGGTGGAAAAGATAGGAGAGAAAAAGGCCAGGACAATCTGGGAACTCATCAATTCTGAATATGAAAGAAACTAGCCTTTCCTGCCCTTGAGACAGGCCTCGATGAATCCCCTGAAGAGGGGGCTTGGTTTCAGCGGCCTTGATGTGAACTCGGGATGGAATTGCGTTCCCATGTGGAAGCAATTTCCCGGAAGCTCGAGTATCTGCATGATTTTCTTCTGGGGAGCCATGCCCGAAAAAACAAGCCCGTGCTTCTCGAGAGTCTCTAGGTATTTGGTGTTTACGTTGTACCTGTGCCTGAACCGTTCCCTTGCTCTGGACTTGCCATAGAGCTTGTGCGCAAGGGTTCCGGGCTTTATTGTCATGTCATAACCACCCAGCCTCATGCTGCCACCCAGGCCGTCAATCTCCTCCTGTTCGGGCAGGATGCATATGCAAGGCTCCTTGGTTCCGGGGTCTATCTCAGTTGAATCAGCGTCTTTCAGACCGCACACGTTCCTGGCGAACTCCAGCACAGCCATCTGGAAGCCGTAGCACAGGCCAAGATATGGCATGTCATTCTCCCTTGCGTACCTCACGCATTCTATCTTGCCATCCGTGCCCCTGGAACCGAATCCACCGGGGACAATCACACCATCGAGGCCCGACATGGCGTCCCTGACATTATCCGCGTTGACCTTGGTGGTCTCTATCCATTTTACCTTAACATCTGCACCGAGATATGGCGCGGTATGCTCCAACGCCTTGAGTATGGACATATATGAGTCATGGACAGTCGTGTATTTTCCTGTGATGCCTATGGTCACTTCCCTTCTTTTGGAATTTATCTTGTCAATGAGCCCCTTCCATTCACTGAACACATTGGGATGGTTTCCCCTGTCCTTGAGGCCCAGTATATCCATGACAGCAACATCTATCCCTTTCTCTTTCAGAAAGAGCGGAAGCTTGTGTATGTTATCCACGTCAAGGCTGCCCACGACCCGCTCCAGCGGGACATTGGAATAGATGCTTATCTTCTCCCTTATCTTCTCCCGCACAGGGCTCCCGGCCCTGCATATTACAATGGATGGTTGTATTCCCATGCCCATCAGGGCCTTGAGGCCCAGCTGAGCGGCCTTGCTCTTTTGTTCTCCCAATGAGCCGGGCTCCAGTATATAGACCACGCTGACAAAGCACACGTTGCCAGGACCCTCCTCATATGCCAGCTCCCTCATGGCCTCCAGGAAATATGAGTTTTCGATGTCCCCGACCGTGCCGCCCACCTCGACCAGAACGATATCTGACTGCTCCCTGGCAGCCAGCTCCCTGAGGAAGCCCTTTATCTCGCCTGTGACATGAGGTATGAACTGCACGTCCCTTCCCAGGTATTTGCCTGCCCGTTCCTTGTCTATGATCGTCTTGAATATCCTGCCTGCTGTGATGTAGTTGTCCCTGCAGAGATTCTGGTTAAGCATTCTTTCATATGTTCCCAGGTCCAGGTCGCATTCGGTCCCGTCATCCAGAACAAACACCTCTCCGTGCCTGTATGGGTTCAGCGTCCCTGCATCGAAGTTCAGGTAGCCGTCGAATTTCACAGGAGACACCTTCAGTCCATGGCACATCTTGAGGATGTTCCCGATGCACGATGAAAATGTCCCCTTTCCAACACCCGATATCACCGAGCCGGTTATGATGAGATACTTGGTCTTTCCCAGGACGTATCCCTTTGGGAGGCGGGTATAGAACTCGTGCTCATCCGACTTGCTTGATAGCGATTTCAGGACATCCAATGCTTTGGGCATACTAAATCATGTTACCCAAGGAATAAAAAGATTTCCAGGCCGGGCACTACTTTTTATCGTGTCTGTCCCTGACTTTGGTTATGGCACTGACGGGACAGACCTCCATGCATATCATGCAGCCCTTACAGACCTGGGGATTCCAGACAGGTTTTCCCTTCCACTTGATTGCGTTCTCAGGGCAGTGCAGCCAGCATCTCCTGCATTTTATGCATTTGCTGTAATCCCACACTGGCATGAATGCCCTCCATGCTCCGGTGAAACGCCTCTTGGAGTTGCCGGGCTCCCTGACGTGGGGAATTCCTTTCACCCTGTCATACCTTAGCTTTCTTTCCTCGAGCATGCCTCTTTTCCAGCTCCTTTTCATAGAGTTCAATGTTCTTCTTGGTGTCTATGATAAAGTTCCCTGATATTATGTTCCTGCCTATTATGACAGGAAACAGCATGTGCTCCCTGTCCTGGATATTGACCAGGGCCTCAAATAACCTTTCACCTATCTTTATCTTGGCCTCCACAACAGGCCTCCTCACCTGGTTCCTCATGGAGGCGTTGCTTATCTTGGTGGTCTTCACTATGGGACCCAGTTGGGCCCTGGCGGCGAGCCTGACATCAATCGAGGTCATCCTGGCACCGCTGTCGAACACGGCCAGGGTCTTTATGTTTTCTCTGCCCATGACCTCGATCCCCTCCACGATGCCTACAACCTTCTTGCCTGATATGTCACGTTCTGTCATGCAATCACCGCAATCCAATATACCTGTTTATATATTGTCCTGCTGGTAATTAAATATGTCCCAGGACAGGACGACCGTCGAGCACATTCTGATAAAACCAGGCACCATGGAGGTCAGGGAATACCAGCTGGCCATACTAAAGAAAGCCACCCAGAGGAATACCCTCTGCGTCCTGCCCACCGGACTCGGAAAGACCAACATAGCGGTCCTCCTCTCAGCACACATGCTGGACAGGTTTCCCCGCTCCAATGCAATGATTCTTGCTCCCACAAGGCCCCTGGTCAACCAGCACTATAGGACCTTTATGAAGTACATCAACCTCGAGGACGTCGAGCTTGCCGTGGTCACCGGGACCATGAAACCGCCTGAGAGAAGAAAGGTCTATAATGACAGGATAGTCAGGATGATATTCGCGACCCCCCAGACCATTAGGAACGACCTGAAGCGCGGGCTGTTCGGTTTCGAGGACTTCTCGCTTCTTGTGATAGACGAGACCCATCACTCTGTGGGTCTCTATGCGTATCCCTATGTGGCCATGAAATACATGGAGCAGGCCCGCAACCAGAGGATACTTGGGCTCACCGCATCCCCGGGCAGTGACATGGCCAAGATAAAAGAGGTCATGAAGAACACGGGCCTTGAAGCCGCGGAAATAAGGTCAGAAGAAGAAGGGGACGTGTCGCCCTATGTCATGGACAGGGAGACAGAATGGGTTCGCGTGGAACTCCCCGAGAGGTTCATAAAGATAGGGGGGCTCATACGGGGTGTGTTCAATCAAAGGGTGGAGAGCCTGAGAAAGATGGGATATGTCAGGGGCAGGTACGTCAGCAGGAAGCAGCTCCTGGAACTCCAGAGGGGACTGGCCTCGGGCATCGATGGGGGTCACGCCCATGGCAGATACAAGAAGCCCTTCATGGGCATGTTCCTGGCCAGCCAGGCCATCAAGCTGGAGCACGCTCTTGTCCTGCTCGAAACCCAGGGCATTGGCATTCTGGAGGCCTACTGGAGAAAGCTCAGGACAGGCAGAACCAAGGCAGACAATGCCATGGTCAATAACAAGGATGTGTCCGATGCCATGTTCCTCACGCACAACCTCCATGGGGAGGGCGCCAGGCACCCCAAGGTGGCCAGGCTCCTGGCTGTTGTCAGCAGGCAGCTGGAGAAGAATCCCAAGAGCAGGATTATAGTCTTTGCCAACTACAGGGAATCTGTCAGGGAAATCGTGTCATCCCTGAAACAGGTCCGGGGCGCCAGGCCAGTTGAATTCGTCGGGCAGAAGGAGGGAATGACCCAAAAGGAGCAGGCCAGCAGGCTCAGTGACTTCTCTTCAGGCACGCACAATGTGCTTGTCTGTACCTCGATAGGAGAGGAGGGGCTCGACATACCCTCAATGGACCTTGCTGTGTTCTATGAGTCCGTACCCTCGGGCATACGCTCCATACAGCGCCGCGGCCGCGTCGGAAGGCAGACCACTGGCAGGGTGGTGTTTCTCATAACCAAGGATACCCGGGACGAGGCCTATTACTGGTCTGCCCATCAAAAAGAGAGGAGCATGAAAAAGACCCTCTATGGCATGAGGGCGGGCGATAATACACATCCACCATCATAGCCTGCCTGGAAGGGAACGGCGCCGGGATTGGGTTCCAGACCGATTATGCTTATAAATTTGGGTAACCTTTATAAGGAAGCAATGTAATTCTTGATTAATTTAGTCACCTGTAAATAGTGACTATATATATACCCGAGAACCGAAATCTTTATAAATGGTTAATGGTGTATATATATACTTACTCTTTCGAACTGTCACTAATAAATAATAACAACTGATGTTTATGATTGAAGAAAAAACCCAGCGGGAAAGAAAGGGCATCCAGAAATGTCCGGAATGTGGCTCTATCCATATAAGGTATGACCACATGAGAGGAGAGTCTGTATGCGAGAAATGCGGCGCTGTCCTCAGTGAATCCATGATAGACTTCAGCCAGGAGTGGCGTGCCTTTGATGAGGACCAGAGGTCCAAGAGAGTCAGGACCGGTGCTGCCCTGACGCCCACCAAGCACGACGAAGGCATAACAACCGAGATCGGAAAGGGTCGTGGCGAACTCTTCAAGGTATCGAGCAGGAAGCGCGCCCAGTACTACAGGCTGACCAAGTGGCACAAGAGACTCATAAAATCCAAGGACAGGAACCTCTCCTTTGCTTTCTCAGAATTACAGAGGCTTATCTCTTACCTTCACCTTTCCCGTGCCATACACGAGAAGGTGGCAAAGCTCTACCAGCATGCAGTAAACCGGGGGCTGGTAAGGGGAAGGTCCACTGAAAGCATAATCGCGGCCCTTCTGTACACCACATGCAGAGAGGAAGGCGCTCCCAGGACCTTGGACGAGATATCCAAGGCATCCGGGATAAACAGAAGGGACATAGGCAAGACGTACAGGTACATCTCCAGAAAGCTCAAGATAAGGATACTGCCCGCAAAGGCCCAGGACTACATTCCCAGGTTCGGGAGCCTGCTTGGTCTCTCCGAAAGGGTCCAGGTCAGGGCAGTGGACATCCTGAATGATGCAACCACATTCGATGTGACCTCTGGAAAGGGTCCCATAGGCGTAGCGGCCGCCGCCCTATACATATCCGCTGTGCTTGAGGGCGAAAAGAAGACCCAGAGAGAGGTTGCTGATGCTATAGGAGTCACAGAGGTTACAATAAGGAACCGCTACAAGGAAATAGTCGAGACCCTTGGCATAAGGGAAGAGGTCGAGGAAAAGGTCAGGGAAGAGGAAGATGAAAGCAAGTAGTTCTTTCTGGTAAGTTATATGCAAAACCTGGAGATGCGGAGATAACAATCCTGCTGTTTTGTGTATGATTCATACCATGTTTTTTCATCCATAGAAATATGGTACCCT
>DAOVFN010000023.1 GCA_030672885.1 Candidatus Aenigmatarchaeota archaeon
CTGGCATGAAGCTCGAGCTCCCAATATGGCTTGGGCCTGAATGCACCTATATCACTCTGCCTCTTTTTGAGTATGCTCAGGGTGGGTCCCTGGACCCTGCCTGTGGAGAGGACCCAGTAGCCTCCCACATGCTCGAGAGAGAGCGTCAGCGCCCTGGACAGATTAATCCCAAAGAGCCAGTCCATCTGGTGCCTGGTCAGGCCCGCCTCTATCTGGGGAAAGTCCAGGTGCGGGCTGGCGTTCTCATATGCATCGACGAGGTCGCCAGGCGTCAGAGTAGAGAATCTCATCCTCCTGCCGTCTTTGGCCTTGCATATGAACCTGATTATATTGAAGGCAATGACCGAGCCTTCGATATCATAATCGCAGGCTGATACAAAATCCGAGGCGCCCTTGACAAGGGCCTCGATGTTGCGGAAGTACTTGGTAGCCCATTTGTTGTCCTTGTTCTGGATCGTGGGTACCCATTTCACATCAAAGACAGGATAGGACCACTTGGCCCCGGGATTCGCTTCTGAGAGCATAAAGAGGTGCCCCACAGCAGGAACCACTACTATGGCCTTGCCCCCCCTCGTGAGCCTGTAGTACGGGGCGCCGTCATTCTGGAGCTTCTCGGGCTCGCCATCGGCAAGGGCATATGCCATCTTTTTGCACGCTGTCGGTTTTTCTGTTATTATCAGGGTGTATCCCATAACATACAATTGGTGGGTTTATTATAAATCCTTGCTGCTGAGTCAACTACCCCGCCCTTTCGGAAGAGACCTCTTTGAGTGGATGATTGCCAGAAAACCCGGCTCAGCTCCTGTATACCCTCTTCCCGGATTTATAGGCCATCCCGGGGCCCCCACCGCCAATGGGCTTCCCTATGTAGTCCCTCATGTCATCCTGGATGTAGCTGCCCCTGAAGTCGCCGTAGCTGCCAAGTTCCATTTCATCCTCTTTTCCTTCGGTCTTCCTAGTTTCCTGTGCAGATGAGGGAATGATTATCGTGTGCTCTGTCTCGGACTCGGATTCAAAGGTTGCGGGCTGGTCCATGCTCGTGTGGAACTTCCACAGCAACTCTCCCTTTACGGTGATGGCATAGAGGTTGCAATCAAAGCAGCTAAAGCATATAATATCACCAGATTTTCTAAGATAACTGACAGGGCCTCCTGCCTTGAACTGCCACAGTTTCCTGCCGGTCTTTGTGTTCACTGCATACAGGTTCCCATCGGCAGAACCGAAATATAATGTGTTATCCTCTATCAGCGGGTTTGTTACAACCATATTGCCTGTTCCAAATCTCCATACGAGCTGCCCGTCCTTTACGGCATACAGGTTGTTGTCCCTGGAGCCAAAATAGGCAACATCATCACTGACTGCTATTATGGTACCAACTGGTATGGGCTCATTTGTCTGGAACCGCCACAAGAGCTTGCCCTTTGTGTCCACAGCATAAACGCAGTGGTCAAAACAACCAAAATATATGGTGCCTTTGTGTATGTTGGGTCTCCCAACACTGTCCCTTGCTGCATATTTCCAGAGCAGGCTTCCGTTCATGTTTATCGCATAGATGTTGTGGTCAAACGAACCAGCATAAATTGTTTCATTGCATACTACGACATCAAATCCTATTGGGCCATTTGTAGCAAACCTCCAGATGAGGTTCCCTTCATTGTTCACTGCATAGACATTCCCGTCCCTGCACCCGAAATATATATTGTCCTTGTGGACGAACGGGGATGACGCTATCTTGTCTCCCACACCAAACCTCCAGATGAGGTTCCCTTTCATGTCAAGCGCATAGAGGTTGCCGTCATATGATGCAGCATATATCCTGTCTGATTCTACAGCCACCGATGAGACAACCGGTCCGCCTGTAGAGAACCTCCACAACTCCCTTCCTGTGTCCAGTTCAACCGCATATATATTCCCGTCGCATGCACCGAAATAAACAATATCTCGGTCAATAACCACAAGCGACACCACGCTACCCCCTGCCCCTGCCTGGAATATCTGGCTGCTCTTTGTATCCCTGATTGTTTCAATTGTGAATTCTACTTCGAGTTCCCGGTCTCCCTGAAGCGAGGCCTCTGTCCTTATTTCTGAGAAATCATATCCCTCTCCAATGAAATAGTTGGCCATGCATGATATTTCCCGGCAGTCTTAAAAACAGAGCGCGTTTACAGTGCCGCATCACGCCCCATACAACATTATTTTACAGAACCAGTCACACAGTGCGGGAACGCCCCAAGATTCAGCTCGGGGATGAAGCGCATGCAAGACCAATGACCTGACAGGACAATTCCGATAGCAAACCAGTGAACTACCACCACCAAAACCCTAAGCAATAAGTGCGATTTTGGAAGTGGCTTCTCGCTTCCCTGACGGGCTGCCCTCAAGGATCTCTCCAAGAGGGGAACTCCCATCTCCACGAGCGTGACTTTCCGTAGTTCCTACGGTAGCTCTTTAGGGTTGCATGAGGGAGGTTATAATCATATGGATAGGATGTTTCCGCTTTTCCGGTATGCTGCATGGTTCTGGTTTGCTGCTGGAATCTGCTCCAACCGGCTGTTGTGCGATTCATCCGCCACCAAATCTGTGTGAACCGCTCAGGTTTGGAAGCGGTCTTTTCGCACTTAAATATAAAAAGGATTCCTCCAAGATTTGAGTATGCACGAGTGCAAGAAATGCCCGTATTTTGAAAAGGAGAGCAAGAACCAGCTCAGGGCAGGCCGCGTGATAGTGGGGTTCTGCAAGCTAAGGCAGAAGCACATCTCTGATGTCACACTGACCAACTCAACATGCAAGGACAGGGCTGTTTTATCCCTCTAACCGATAACATGACTCATATCTTGGTTTTCGGGGCCAGCATAACATGGGGCGCCTGGGACAGGGAAGGCGGGTGGGTCCAGAGGCTGAGGAGGCTCATGGACGAGAGGAACCTCTCTGGCAAGGATTTCCACTGCCTCGTATACAATCTCGGGGTGTCCGGGGATACCACCAGGGAGCTTCTGGGAAGGCTCGAGTCAGAGCTCAGGCACAGGATTGATGAAGAAGAGAATACCATAGTCATTTTTTCTATAGGAATGAATGATTCCCAATTCATCCGCGAAAGTAACAGCCTGATGGTATTTCCTGACGAGTTCCAGAAGAACCTCGGGAAACTCGCCCATATCGCGCAGAGGTTCCACGCAAGGGTCATCTTCCTCGGCCTCACTCCAGTTGATGAGAGGGTGGATCCCATACAATGGGCACCGGACAGGTCATACAGGAACGAGTACGTGAAGCAGTTCAATGACATGATAGAGAAGTTCTGCATAGGGAACAAGATTGACTTCATTGACATATTCGAGTCCTTTATGCAGGCAAAACACAACAAGCTTCTTGAGGACGGGGTGCACCCGAACTCAAAGGGCCACGAGAGGATATTCAGGGCGGTCAGTGATTTCCTTGCAAAGAACAGATTAGTTTAATCTGTTCTCCAGGTTTGGGGAGAATTCTGGCAAGATATCCCTGATGGGGAAACCCTAAATCCATTATTGTTATCGAGATGCTTTTGATTTCCATACTCTGTTCTTGGGAGAAGCCCCTATGAGCATATCTGGAACCTAAAAACAGCAGAGCACGCGGAGGAGCCTATGCCTGATGCGCCTCTGTTATAATCTCTTCCCAAAGCCCTGGCAGCCTTGCGTTGTAGGTCTTGAGTTTCTCTTTCTCCGAGTGAAACAAGTTTTTCATGCCAACAAAGACGGCACGAACTCCAGTAGATTCCTGTGAATATCCTGCTAAAGATGCCATCTGCTTCTCAGCAGCCGCCAGCTCTCCTTTTGCCTGCTCTGTTGTCTCGTCCAGGCCTCTCGATTTTTCCAGGATAACTAATGATGGCGATATCTCATCCCTGTACAGAGCTGATGGTGATATGACACCCATATGCAGAGCCTCCAGTCCCACTTCCTCTTCAAATGCCAGAATCTGGGCAGCATCTTTGTATGCGCGGCGCGCGTGATCAAATTCCCTATCTCTCATGTACTGCCTGGCTTCCCTGACATAATCCATGAACTCCTGAGCCATGTTATCACTGAGAAGTTGTCAGTAAGGCTTTTAAGCATATCGCCCGCCACGAGCATGCAGAACAGAGCAAACCGTGCGGCCTGGAGCCAGTCAGGGCAAAAGGTCCCTCTTGCTTATCTTCTCTGGCAGGTACTTCTCTGAGATGAATCTGATTCCCTTGCTGGACAGGGCCTCGAGCTCGAGCTTGTAACCTACCTGGAGCATATGCTTAATCTCGTGCTGCCACTCCTTTGGCTTGAACCACACGTACTTCATGATGTCATTGGCTCGCTTGATATCCCCTTTGTTGAGCTTGATGGTTACGTTCTCGGTTATCCCGAACTTGTCCACGTCCTGTGTGGTGAGTCCCACGAACCGGGCATTTGGCGTCCCCAGCCTGTCCGAGAGAAAGGAGAGGTTTATGGAGCCCTGCTTTATCACGGAATATATATAATATCCCCAAACGTCCGCATCCGTGAGGACATAGACAGGGAGCTTGAATTCGTAGTGGAGGCGGTTTATGATCCTCCTTGTCCCCCTGTCGGGCTGGCCCTTACCTGTTATGATGAGGCAGTTCTGCTTCTTCCAGAACTTGTCTTCATTGAGCCTCTGCCAGACAGCGTCCGTCTCTATGACCAGGATATATTCAGCCCCCTGGTTGTTGAGCTGGATGTTCTCTGGCTCCACGTTGCTGGGAATGCCCCAGCCGGATGAGCCCATCCTGCTGGCGTCTATGGTGTCTCCTGAATCCTTAACCGTGAGCGGGCCTGCAAGATAGCCCTTCCTGTCTGCCTTGAGGTGGAGCTTCTCCCTGAGGGTATTGAGGGCAACCTCTATGTCCTCTATTATCGGGTCCGACTCCTGCTGCTCTTCGAACGTGTTCTCCTTGGTGCCTGGTATGGTCCTCTTGAGGGCGTAATAGAGATCCCTGATGGATATCGTGACCTTCTGGTCTATTATCTTGTTGCACTCAGAAGCCACCATGAGGGTCTGCATGAACTTCCTTGTGTGAGCGACATTCAGATAGGTCCTGTGGCTGACCTTGTTTCCAAGCCTTATCAGCCTCTTTTTTTCGTCAAAGTATATGTTGGAGAGCGCCCTGATAGGGAGCTGTATGTCGGGATTGTTCACCTTCCTGAGCTGCGCGAGCACCTCATTCCCCAGCTTCTTTATGTTCTCCTGCGTCTCCTTCTCTGCTTTCTCCATTTTCTTCACCTTCTTCCTTTATGTCATGCTCAGGCGGAGGACTCTCCTCTTCTGGGGTCTCTGGCTCCCCGCCATTAATCGCCTTCACTATCTCGCCCCATTTCTCCTCGACGAGCTTTATTATCATCTCCTCTATGGGCTTCCTCTTCTCGCCTGTCAGCTCCTCAAGGGCCGCGGCTGTCTCGCCCGCATACCTCTCGAATATCTCCTTCTTCTCCTTGATTGCCTGGGCCCTCCTCATGCCTGAGAGGTAGCTTGCAAGCTTCCTGGCGCAGTCCTGGAGCGCAAGCTTTATCTCCTTGATTATCACAGGGTAGTTTGCTATGGCCTCCTTGGACTCCGATGTGAACGGGACCCATACAGAGGCAAAGTGCACGAATACCACGACAGGGCCATCAGGCATCTTGTCTCCTGCGAGGCCGTAGCGCTTCCAGTCCACCTGGCCCACGGCCTTTGTTATGGCGCAGTCCCCTGACTGGTAGAGGAGAGGAACGCGGTTCGCGAACCTCATGAGGGTCGGGTCTGTTATGGAGCCCCCGTAGGCAATGCCTACCTCGACTTCAAAGGGCCAGCCCCTGTAGACTTCGGGTGGCCTGGTGAGTGTTGCTGCGAACTCCGGATTAAGCTCTTTTTTCAGCCCTACCTGCACTGCATCGGCACCGAGCGGGGAGAGGCAGTCGGTGGGTGGCCTGGTGAGCTTGACCTCCTTGATTGCGTCCACGAGAGCAACCCTCATGTTGTGTTTAACCTTCTTGGGGGATATATTGAAGTCAGGCTCCTCCTTGCCTGTCTGGAGGTTCTCTCTTGTTATGCCGGCATTCTTTATGATATCCATGGCCGAAAGCCTTCCCACCCTGGTGAACTCTGAGGTAAGAAATGTCTGAAGCGTCCTGGCCTTGGTCTCGTGAAGCATCCTCGTGAGGATCCCCACCTCGATGCCGTACAGGTGAGGCTTTATCTCCCTGGGTTCCGCAGGGAGTTTCTCGACACCCCTGGCGAATTCCACCCTCCCATTCGGGGTGTCAAAGACTATGTTCGCATAGGGATTGGATATCGCGACCTCCTTTATGTACTGCATTACAGACTGCTTGTGCTCCCTGTAGAGGCCCTCGGCAATAAATGTTATCTGGACCCCGTGCCACTTGTTGTCATGGTCCTCAGTGACCTTCTCTCTGACAACCTTGGGCTGATTGACCTTTACGTCTATCTTGAGCTCGTACTTGTGGGTCTTGCCGTTTCCTGTGGAGGATATTATCTTGGTGGATTCCCCTGTGGTCAGCTGCGCATAGAGCACGGCACCAGACACGCCAATGCCCTGCTGACCGCGTGACTGCTTGAGCCTATGAAACTTGCTGCCATAGAGCAGGCTCCCGAATATCCTGGGTATCTGCTTCTTGACTATGCCCGGGCCGTTGTCCTTGATTACTACTTTGTACTTTTCCTTTTTGATTTCCTCTACCTTGATATAGATGTCCGGGAGTATGCGGGCTTCCTCTGTCGCATCCAGGGCATTATCCACACCCTCCCTGACTATGGTCAGGAGTGCCTTTATCTTGTTGTCATATCCAAGAAGGTGCCGGTTCTTCTCAAAGAACTCGGATATGCTTATTTCCCTGTGCTGGTCTGCCATGGATTCGGCAGTTCTTCTCTCGCCTGTCATTTCCCAATTCACCAATTCTTAGAAGAGGGACCAGAAGTCCTCAAAACTGATCTTATCAAAAACATGTTGCACATGGCTAAGACCGATGTGGTTTAGCCAGTGGATAACGTCGCATGTTTTTGAAGTATGCCTCCCCAACAATCTTCTGGGTTTGCTATAGAGCTGCATAAGGCATACTGATATAATAGCAGCCAGGTTTATTAATCTTTACTTAACCTTGCTGCCCCCTTTACGATGGCCCTGACATCATCAAGAGTTAACTCAGAGACCCTCTTTTCTAGCAGACTATCTAGATTCAGGTTTTTTATTGTTATTCTGGCCTGGTTCTTTGTGTAACCCCTGGCTGAGCACAGCGCCTCCCTGAGGGCGTTCTTGGCTACCATTCCCGGCCTGAGCAGGAGCTGGCAGAGGACTGAGTTTCTGGGCTTGCTCACGAACTTCAGTGCAACAGATTTTGTCCCCGGCACGGGCCTGAATGCATCCCTCTGGAAGTCCAGGCATGACTGCACGATAAAGAACCTCTGGAAGAGAAAGGATAGTCTTGAATACTCCCTCTCCCACGGCGCGGCTATCAGGCGGTGGGCAAAGGTCTTGGGAAGGGTCATGACAGCCAGCTCGAACTCGTGGAACACCAGTCTCTGGATAAGGGGTTCGGATATTGCATATGGTATGTTCGATACTACCTTGTCGAACCTGATTCCGGGGGAGTCGAGAATCTTGAGGGCGTTCCCCATTACAACATTCACATTGGAGAATCTTCTGAGGTTCCTCTTGAGCTCGGCCTCAAGGTTCATGTCATTTTCCACTGCAATGACCCTGGACCCGGATTTGGCTATCTCCCTGGTGAGGTTGCCCGTGCCTGCGCCAATCTCCAGGACCGTATCGGTCTTCTTTAGGCATGCCTGGGAGACTATCCACTTGATTGCCCTGGTGTCCACCATGAAGGCCTGGTCCCTTCTCAGGTCAGGCCCTGGTCTGCCCTTGCCTGTGCCCACTTGCTTGTCTTGAAGGGTGCCTCGCGATGGCTTTCCTGGCATGGTTATAATTGCTTTTAAATCCTTAATAATTACTGGTAGCATGGCTGTAAAGGATTCTGGCAGGGACGAGAAGGACACAGACAGCATCTCCAGGCAGATAATGGAGATAGAGGAAGAGCTGGCCAGGACAAAATATAACAAGGCCACACAAGGCCATATAGGCAGGCAGAAAGCCAAGCTGGCCAGGTTGAATGAGGAGCGCCAGCAGGCCGGCAGGAGGGGCGCTGGCCTTGGGTATGGCATAAGGAAGGAGGGTGATGCAACGGTAGTCATTGTCGGCTTTCCCTCAGTGGGCAAGTCAACCCTGCTCAACA
>DAOVFN010000108.1 GCA_030672885.1 Candidatus Aenigmatarchaeota archaeon
CAGAAGCTGAGGCATCCCCCGAGGGAGGGACAAAGCCACCTGAAGGGAAACCAGAAGAAAAGAAAGACAAGAAAGAGAGGTAATCCACCTGCTTTTGCCAGAGTTCCCCAAGAACACCGGTTTTACACCAAACCTTTAAATGTTTTTACTTTTCAATAATAACTTATGAATGGTTTCAGTCGCACACCGAACACGTATCTGCGCCATTACAACAAGCTGTTCTGGCTGCTCTTTGCGCTAGCGGGAGCCACGTTCATATATACAGTATCCCTGGGGGCAATGGAACTGTTCCATCTCGACCTGATACTGGGAGCGGCCCTGATTGTGATTGGCCTCCACAGGATTGGCGAGGAGTTCTCCCATCGCAGAATAAGGACATCATATGATGATATGGTGAGAGCGATAAACGAGCTCCTCCAGTGGGCCGAGAAGTCCTATGACTACACCAGGGCATTCAAGGACAGGCACGAGAGGAGAATCCACAGGCTGGACTGCAAGCGTGCAGAGCATGAGGACAAGGTCGAGGAGCAGTTCAGGTCTGCTGTAAAAAAGATAATCGAGATGGAGAACAGGCTCAACAAATCCCTCAAGTCACTTGAGCAGGAAAAGGCCCTTATAGCAAGGCTCGAGGGGGTGGCCAGGGACATACTCAAGGAGAGGCAGTTCATCGAGAAACGGGTCCTTGAGCTTACCCAGACCCAGCTCAGGGCGCTCCAGTACCTTCGCGAACACAACAAGATAACCAACAAGGACTACAGGGCAAAATTCAAGGTTTCTGACAAAAAGGCCTACAACGAACTCATGTCCCTGGCCCAAAAGGGCATGATAAAGAGACAGGGCAAGGGCCGCACCACGCATTACGTGCTGGCATTTTAGGAGGTGAAAGTATGAGTTTACATGACGGTGTGATAAAGAAACAAGAAGAGGATGCATTATTCAGTCTGAAAGATGCTCTAGATGAAGGAAATTACAGGCGTGCAGACACAATCTATACGGGGATAAAGGACTTCTTTCCACACAGAAAGGAATTCTGTAAAAATGCAAGGGAAATCATTAAGAAATACCCCCTGAAAAACTGGTCTTTCGATGAGTGAGCCCAGAGCTGTTCATAAATAACACTTATAAGTGTTAACCACCCATTATATCCATTATCCGCGGGAGTTTTCCCAACACTACCTAGGTAGGAGGATTGCATGAAAAACATTCTTGAAAAACTCAAGAAGGCACAGACCGATTCTAAGCCCAGAAAGTTCAAGCAGTCCTGGGACCTCACCATAAACCTCAGGGGCATCAATCTCAAGAAGCCTGAGAACAGGTTCAAGCTCGATTTCATGCTCCCAGAGGGCCGCGGCAAGCCCCTCAAGGTCTGCGTGGTAGCAGATGCCATGGCGGCCGAGGCCAGGAACCATGCCGACCTTGTCATAACCAAGGACGAGATAGAATCCCTCGGCAAGAACAGAAAGAAGCTCAAGCGGCTGGCCAAAGACTACGACTGGTTCTTTGGAGAGGTCACTCTCATGGCCCAGATAGGGAAATCCCTTGGTGTGGTGCTGGGAACCCGTGGCAAGATGCCGAAACCCGTCCCGCCCAAGGCAAGCATAACATCATTCATAGCCAGGGCCAGGAAATCCACCATGATAGCACTCAAAGAGAACCCTGTGATGCACATACCAATCGGTTCCGAAGACATGGAACCCGACAAAGTGGCCCGCAACGCAGAGGCTGTGTACAAGGCAGTGACAGAGAAGCTCCCCAAGGGCAGGAACTCTGTCAAGTCTGCCTACATAAAGCTCACCATGGGCAGGCCCGTGAAGCTGGAGGTTGCATAGCATGGTATCCCAAAAGAACGTTCTGACAGTGAAAGACGTATCAGAGCAGCTCGTGCGGTATCCTGTCATCGGCGTGATTGACATGTTCAAGCTTCCCGCCAGCCAGCTCCATCACATAAGGAACATGCTGCGCGGAAAAGCCGTGATAAGAATGGTCAAGAAGAGCCTGATAATCCTTGCGCTCAAGGAATCCGGCATCAGAGGAATAGAATCCCTGGGAGACACCCTTCAGGGAGAGCCTGCCCTGATAATGACAGAGATGGATCCCTTCAGGCTGGCCCGTCTCATAAGCGAATCCAAATCCGAGGCCCCCGCCAAGGAGGGGGACATCGCCCCCAGGGACATAGAAATCAAGGCAGGACCCACCTCGCTCCCACCAGGCCCTGTGATAGGGGAGCTCCAGAAGGCCAAGATACCTGCCATGATACAGGGTGACAAGATACACGTCCGTGAGGACACCATGGTGTCCAAAAGGGGTGATGTGATAGGCGGCGTCCTTGCAGGGGTGCTTTCCAAACTGGGAATCATGCCCATGGAGATAGGCCTGAACATGCTTGCTGCCTGGGAGAACGGAACCATCTATGGCAAGGACATACTCTTCATACCACCAGAGAGCTATGTGAACGACATGGTGAGCGCCCACCAGAGAGCATTCAACCTGGCCCTCAATACAGGCTACCCGACCAGCGAGACCGTGCCCCTGCTCTTGTCCAGGGCCCATCAGGAGGCCCTGAACCTCGCGACCTCGGCGGACATACTCACAAGCGAAACCATAAAGCCCATCATAGCAAAGGCTCATGCCCGGATGGAGGCACTCAGGGCCAGGGCAGGCATGGCCGAGGAAGCCAAGGAAGAGGCGCCCGCCGGGGAAGAACCAAAGGAAGAAACCCAGCCAGAAGAGGGGAAGGAAGCGGCTCCAGCAGAAAAAAAGAAGGATGAATCAGAGGAGCCCACTCAGGCAACTGGGTCGCTTGCAGGCACTGAGGAAAAACCTGAAGAACAAAAAGAAAAGGGACCTGAAGAAAAGAGGGAAGAGGAGCCTGCTCAGCCCCAGGACGAGAAGAAACCCCCCGAAGAGACAAAAACAAACAAGGAAAGGGAACCAGAAACAGGCACGGCCAAGGAAGAGCCACAGGGAACCCCCACTGAAGAGGGGACAGTGTCAGATAACGATTCAGGGAAATCACCCAGCGAAGAGAAATCCCCCAAAAACGAAAAGAACAGCAATCCCGATGAAGGGGACAAAAAGGAATAAATGCTAACGGAGGTGTAATAATGGAAACAATATACGCTGCACTCTTGCTCCACAGCGCCGGAAAGAAAATAGACGAAGACGGTGTCAAAAAGGTTCTGGAAGCAGCGGGCGGAAAGCCTGAAGCATCCAGGGTCAAGGCACTTGTCTCAAGCCTCGAGGGAGTGAACATC
>DAOVFN010000111.1 GCA_030672885.1 Candidatus Aenigmatarchaeota archaeon
AAATATTCTTGAGCTCGCGGCTAGGAATCTCCTGATTACCAAGGAGGAGATAACAAGGACCCTGAACAGGAATGAATATGACGGCACGAGCGTGAGCGTGGGCAGGCTAGAGGAGCTTGGCTTTCTGGAGAAAGTGGAGTCCCTGGGAACCGCGTTTGTTATAACCCAGAAGGGAATCAGGGCTTCCAATGGCAGTGTCTAGGACAGCTGTCCATTATGTTTAACCAGAAACCCCATATTTGAAATGCGGATGAATATTTAGTCTGATTAAACAGCTATTGCCGAACTTATTTTACAGAGAAGCAATATTATATAAAACCACTTATTCTATAATACAAGGGAGCTTGTTGTTGCTTGCAACGTCCCGACTACACACGAAATGAAAATCATAGCCCCGTAGTCTAGTGGCCAATAAGCCTTTCTTTACGGAAGCTTACGCTTTCTCAAGAAACCCTTGGGAAAGAAACACGCAAAAAAGAAGGCTTGGCTAGGGATACTGGTCTTTGGGGTTCCCAAAGAATCGAGACGGTACTGTCTTGCTGTCTGTGAGAGCAGGGAAAACCAGTGACCCCGGTTCGAAAGAACGCTGCCGCAAACAAATCATATGCGGCAACTTTCGCGGGAATCCGGGCGGGGCTATCAAACATATGACATTCAGATAAGGGGTCTCACGCAGCCGCATTTTAGAGCGCTTTGCTTTACAGCATCTGCCACGGCATTGGTGGCGTTCCTGTCAAAAACATCCGGAAGGACTCTGTCAGCAGCAGGTTCTTTCACATGATCTGCAAGGGCATGCGCCGCTGCAATCTTCATATCACTGGTTATCTTTGTTGCGCGTGCATCCAGAGCCCCACGGAATATGCCCGGGAACGCCAGCACATTGTTTATCTGGTTAGGGAAGTCGCTTCTGCCTGTGCCCACTACGGCAGCGCCCGCCCCCACTGCCTTGTCAGGCATTATCTCAGGAACAGGATTGGCCATTGCAAAGACTATGGGCTTGTCGTTCATAGACCTGATCATGTCCTCTGTCACGATGCCGGGCGCTGACACCCCTATGAAAGCGTCTGCCCCCTTTATGGCATCAGCAAGCGTGCCTGACATCCCTGCGCGGTTGGTCTCTCTTGATAGCATCTGCTTGTACCTGTTCCCTGCGAGGTCCTCCCTGCCTTCATATATGATTCCCTTGCTGTCGCAGACTATGACCTCCCCCACACTCTTGCTGTCAATGCCTGTGTGGCATAGCATCCTTGCGATTGCAGAGCCAGCAGCGCCTGCACCACTGATGGCCACCCTGATGTCGCTAAAGTTCTTTCCTGTGACCTTGCATGCATTAATCATCGCGGCCAGGGCAATCACAGCAGTTCCGTGCTGGTCATCGTGCATTACAGGGATGCCTATGTCCTGAAGACTCTCCTCGATTTCAAAGCAGCGCGGTGCTGCTATGTCCTCCAGGTTTATGCCACCAAATACGGGGGCAATGCTCTTTACGCAATCGATAAAGTTGCTTCCCTGTTCCTCAATGCATATGGGAAAGGCGTCTATGCCGGCAAACTCCTTGAACAGAATAGCCTTTCCCTCCATGACGGGTATGGACGCATAACTCCCTATGTTGCCCAGGCCGAGCACGGCAGAGCCATCTGTCACAACAGCCACACTATTCGATTTGATGGTGTACCTGTAGACCGATTCCTTGTCTTTGGCAATCTCCCGGCAGGCGGCAGCCACGCCTGGAGTATATGCAAGGCTGAGGTCATGCCTAGTCTTGAGGGGGACCTTGGAGAGCACCCCGAGCTTTCCCCTGCTGTGCTCATGCATCTCCAGGGATTCCTTATATATGTCGGACATGTACAAACATATTGAATTGGTGGTTCGGATTTTAAATATGTGTGGGGAATTGCAGGCATATTGCGACACGTATGTATTTAAATACTGATAACGACTATAAGAGGATGGCTCCCTAAACGACAGACACCTGGGGCCAAATAGAATTAAAAGGAGATATGAAATGGACGATGAAAGAGATTCCAGAGGAAGACAGGGATTTGACCGTCCTCCCCGAGACATGCACAAGGCAGTTTGTGCTGACTGTGGGAAGGAATGCGAGGTTCCGTTCAAGCCTGATGGAACCAGACCTGTTTACTGTCGGGATTGCTACCAGAAGCACCGACCAAAGAGGTTCTAGTAGGGTAATTCGTAGAAAGAATTAATCTTTTTTTCCTCTTGTCATGGAGGGAAGATGCTTTTTTTGTTCTTTTTTTTTATTATATGTAGCTGTTGCGCTATTTTTTAATCCTGTGGATAATTTAGTGTCATGGCTGTGAAAACAAAGACCATCCAGGTTAAGTCAGGACCTGACATGGATGTAATCGATATAACAGGACAGGTGACCGGGGCTGTCAAGGACTCGGGACTCAAGGAGGGCACTGTCACGATATTCGTGCCAGGTTCCACAGCATCCGTGACCACCACAGAGTTCGAGCCAAATCTGAACACAGACCTGAAAAGGGCCGTGGAGCGGCTCGTGCCCTCTGACATGCATTACGAGCACAAGAAGACCGGGGGAGACGATAACGGCAAGAGCCACGTGAGGGCGAGCCTGTTCGGGCCAGGGATAACGGTGCCGTTCAGCAAGGGAAATCTCCTGCTTGGGACGTGGCAGCAAATTGTGGTCCTGGACTTTGACGTGCCTGCAAGGACAAGGGGAATCGTGCTGCAGATAATGGGGGAATAGACAGAAGGCAAGCTATTTAAAGATTCGCAGACAAACACATTCCAATGAAGGACTTTTTTGCAGGTTTTGGCTGGCAGCTGTTCTATCTGATTAGCCTGTAGGATTGCATTGGTTTGTGTTCTCATCTGATTTTCACTGATTCATTGTCTGTAACTTCTTTGGGTTCAGGTGTTCTCGGGTGAGCCACGGCTCTGAGGAACAAGGAGGTGATGATGACGAAATACACCGAGGGTGTCAGGGAACCCCTGGAAACGAACGGCGCACCGGACGCAATCAGGACAAACGATATATACAAAGCCATATACAGGAAAACGATGAGGTGCGTGATAAAGGAAGATGACTATGATAACAGGGCCCATGCACAACGGATTGCCCGGGACATAGCCAACATAAGATGCGCTGCACTAGGAATTCTTTAACTCGTTCATAAGGAGTTTCATTATG
>DAOVFN010000082.1 GCA_030672885.1 Candidatus Aenigmatarchaeota archaeon
TGCAGATGTGGAGTGCCCAAACGATCACCTCATACTCTCTGCAAAGAGGAGGAAGCTGAGAACACTCTACATGCCCATACCCAAGTGGGATTTCTCCAAGTGCATCAAGTGCGGGAAATGCGCCCAGGTGTGCAAGCAGAACGCAATCGTGGCTGTGGCGGGAAAATATCCCGCGTTTGTTCCTGAGCTGTGCATAGGATGCAAGGCATGCGCACTGGCGTGTCCTGCGGGAGCGATAGGGGAGGACAGGAAAGAGATAGGCACGGTTTACACTGGCAGCGGCTACGGGGTCAGACTGATATCAGGGGAGCTCAAGCTCGGGCAGCTGGCATCGGGAGAGGTCGTGGCAGAGACCAGGAAAAGCGCCGAGGATGTTTCCAGAAAGGAGGGACATGACATCATCATAGTGGACTCATCAGCGGGTGTGGGATGCCCTGTCATAGCATCCATACAGGGCTCTGATTTTGTTGTTGCTGTCACAGAGCCCACGCCGTCGGCCCTGAACGACCTCAAGAGGGTGCTGTACATAGCGAACCACTTCGGGATTCCAAAGGGCATCGTCCTGAACAAGGCCGACCTGAACAAGGGATTTGCCAAGAAGATGGAAGCCTTTGCCAGGAAGGAGGGAATCCCCATGATAGGAAGAATACCATACAGGCAGGACTTCGTTGACTCCACTGTAGAGATGGTGCCTGTTGTGGTCCACAACAAGGATTATGAAAGCATATTCCAGGGAATAGCCAATAATGTCAATGCGTTTCTAGAAAAAATGACCTGAAGTCCCTGCCAATCGCTACCATATTGGTCTTGCCCATGGGCCTCTTTTCTATGAGTTTTCTTGCCTTCATCTTCTCCAGGGTCCTGAATACCCTGACTTTGGGGATGCCGGTAAGGGAGGCTAGTCTTGCCTGGGAGAGTTCCCCGCTGTTCTCAGCCAGTGCCTTCAGTACCATGGCTTCGTCATCACCCAGGAGCCCCAGGAACAGGTTCCTGTTCATTTTTGGGGATCCCTTATCGGGCCTGGGCGTGAAGAGGTAATACACGAGTGTCCCTATGAAGAGCCCTGTGGAGCCCATAAATGGTATGAAGAAGGGAAGTGGAATCAGGCAACCACACACGTCCCCTGAATCTATTGTCATCTGGACATACAGGGATACTATTGATATCGTGAAGACGAAAATAGAGAGTACGAGTATGCCAAACACTATTTTTCTTGAGCCGTCCATGTTGGTTTCATATTTTGAAACTTATGTTTATATATGGTTTCATGCTATTAGGTAATTATGAAAGCAACAGTTTCCATAGCAGTGGCTGTGGTGCTAGTATTGCTGGCAATCATGCCCCTCGCCTCAGCTGAGGGCGATGTGTGTGCAGCATATATCACGGGCATAGGATGCCCGGCTTGTGCACAGGAAGACCCCATTATTCTGGATAAGTTACCCAAAGAGGAATCTAATTTTGTAGTAATAGAATATGAGATTTATAGACAGCAAGAGAATGGAAATGTGATGATGAGCTATGATGATAATTACAATTCTGGATTCCGTATCCCTTTAATAATATTTGGTAAAGGAGATTACAGTCTCGGTGTTGGAGCAGTTCGACAACATGCCAAAGATGCAATTGAAGGGGGCTCAAATCAATGCCCTTTGCCAGATGGCTCCTCAGTAGCCTTTAATGAATTGGATCTAACTGTTCTGCCCGCCAAACCAAAAATATGGAAAAGAGAGAGAATATTAATAAAAACCGGAGAGGGGGGAAATAATACACTACTAAAAAAACTGCTAACAGCAGAGAATTTATCTAATACTTTAGAGGGAGCCGAATTTGAAACAGCAGAGCCTCAAGCAGTTGTGCTTTCTGGCAGAGAGGTTCACTTCGATAATGCAATCAAATTATATGGGTGGATTTTTCAATGGGATGGAGAAGGAATAGAAGGACAAAATGATGGAAATATTCCTGGAAATGAAACAGCAGATCAAATAACACAAGAACAAAAGGGACTGGGACTTTATAAAGTATTTATTTTAGCATTAGCGGACACTGTTAATCCCTGTGCTTTAGCGGTTTTCATATTATTTCTAATAGGTATTATGTCATATGATCCGGCAAGGGGAAAAAAGGTTCTCATTGCGGGAGCAGCTTTTGTAACAGGGGTATATATTTGTTATTTTTTTTACGGATTGATTATCATTAAATTCTGGCAGGTAGTCCAAACATTGACAGCTATCAGACTAGCTCTTTATACAATTTTAGCAGTAGTTGCTATAGGTCTTGGCCTTCTTAATCTTAAAGATTTTTTTTGGTATAAACCAGGAGGATTTGCAACAGAGATGCCAACTGGTTGGAGAGGGAGAGTTGAGAAAATGATGTCAGGTATAACTTCTACCAAAGGGGCTTTCTTTATGGGAGCGTTTGTAACTATTTTTCTTATGCCATGCACTATGGGTCCTTATTTGATAGCAGGGGGGATTTTATCTGCACTTGAACTAGTAAATACTATTCCATGGTTGTTAGTCTACAACCTGATATTCATTTTACCTCTATATGGAATAGTGTTAGGAGTATATTTTGGGTTTAAAGAAGTAGAAGATATTTCAGGATGGAAAGATAGAAATATTCGCCGTCTTCATTTGATTGTGGCTATTATCATGTTATTTATAGGTTCTGCTATCCTTTTAGGGTGGATATGAATATCAAAATTCAATTTAAGATTGAAAGTGTGATGTCAACCTATTTGAGATATGATCAATAACGTGGTTTGGTTATTTCTTCCAGGGCGAGAAGGTCACAAAGAAGCAGATAATAAAGGTCTTTGGCGGCCTGATAATGATTGCTTTGGGTATTGTGCTGATATTCAATCCCGGGCTGCTTATGCTGGTCCAGTGGTGTTTTTCCTTGCCTTTCCTGACGGGCGGCCTGATGCCACTCTCCTGGATGGGGTCCCTGGCTCGGGTGTTTTTTTCGTGCCACTTGCTGGTTCAGGGACCTCGGTCCCACGGGGCTCTGGGGACCCTGGCCAGGCAAGGTCTTGGATGGTTTCGCTCTCACCAGGTCTGGGGATTTCCTGTTCAGAGTATCCGGAACGCTCTGGGCGTGGCGGTTTCGGAAGGTTGGCTTCGGGATGTCCCTCATGGAGCCTGTCCAGGGGAGATGGTGATTCCTGAGCGCCGGGAACAGGCAGCAAACCCAATCCACTATCACTCTCTTCTGGAATGTCCCTGCCTATTGAATCTAGAATGTCCCTCTCTCCAGGGCTCCAGATGTCAGGGCACGGCTTGTTCTCGCCAAAATTAAGCCCTATGAGTCCCATTGATTTGGAACGATCTGGCACGGGATTCAGGGCGGGAAGTGCTGAGCTGTCCAGCCAGCGCCTGAGGGTCTCTATCTCGCCCCTGAGGGAGGATATCTCCTCATCCTTTGCCCGTATCACGGATTCATGCTGCTCCCTGATCGTATTCATCCATCTGGCCTGATTGGCCTTTCTGGCATTATCTAGCTCTTTGGCCAAACTTTCAAGAGACATGATAAAAATTGTTAATTAGCTTAAAAAACTTACGCATGGAAATGGCTTTGGGACAGAATTGGTTGTGCTTTTTTATATTGGAGGCTTAAAGACTTAACAGAGGTGACAGGGCAATTCTTGCCCAACTGATATGAAAAAGAAAAATCCCCCAAGGCACAGGAAGAAGAGAAATCATTAGCATGTACATTCAGGGGCATGAATGATATCTGGCGACGTCAGGCCAGGTCCCTCTCCAGGAAGTTCTGCAGCAACTGCCCGAATTCATTGTTTCTCTTGGCTATGTCCATGATGTCACGCCTGCTCATGACCTTGTGGTTTTTTGCTATCTCGGTTGCCGGATGGGATGAGAGGACCATAGAGATCGACCGTCATTTGGATGCTTGAGTGGCCCAATTGTTCCTTGACGTAAACGGGGCTTTCCCCCCTGCTTAAAAGTAGGCTTGAAAAAGTATGTC
>DAOVFN010000113.1 GCA_030672885.1 Candidatus Aenigmatarchaeota archaeon
ATAGGGGCCGTGCTCTCGTTCATTATCGGGATGACTCTTGACAGGAAATTCAAGAAAGAGGAGCTCACCCTGAGCACGGCCATGATGATAGCAGGGCTCTCTTTCATATTGGCCTCCCTGATAGGGGCAATACCATTCATGTTCCACATGAGTGTCATGGATTCGTGGTTTGAATCGGTCTCTGGATTCACCACAACCGGCCTGACCACTGTCCTGCCCGAGAGCCTTCCGGCAAGCCTCCTGTTCTGGCGCGCCTTCACCCAGTGGATAGGCGGTGTGGGGATAATCATAATCTTTCTCATGCTGGTAAGCTCCCCGGGAATGTCCTCTTATTACCTCTACAAGGCAGAGGGCGGGGCCGGGATGATAGGAGCAGGTGTCAGGGGCACGGTCCGCAGGGTGATGCTGATATATTTCTCGTATACCGTTGCGGGAACCCTCCTGTTCACGCTGGCGGGGATGCCTGTGTTCGAGTCAGTGATGAATTCCATAACAGGCATTGCCACAGGGGGGTTCACCACCAGGAACGCCTCGATTGGGGCGTTCGGGAGCCCTGCAATAGAAGCCATTGCAGTCATCCTCATGACGCTCGGCGCGACATCGTTCTTTGTCCACGCAAAACTGTGGAACAGGAAATTCAGGAACTATATCAGGAACCCCGAGACCAGGCTCTTCTGGGCGCTCATCGTTGTGTTCTCTGTTCTGGTGAGTGTGTCATATATGCACAGTGCCGAGCCCCTCAGGCACGGGGTGTTCCAGGCGTTCTCTGCCCTGACAGGGACGGGTTTCAGCAACGCGGACATATCCCCGGGCCTGACCATGATACTTCTTATGGTTCTGATGATAATAGGCGGGTACGCTGGCTCCACAGCGGGCGGCCTCAAGCTCATAAGATCAGGCATAATACTCAAGTCGCTCCCCTGGCTGGGCAAAAAGATATCCCTTCCAGAAGAGGCTGTCGTTCCCCTCAGGCTGGGCGGCAGGGTCATAAAGGACAATGAGCTCTCTATAATAGCCCTCTTTGCATGCATGTACTTTATTGTGCTGGGGACAAGCGCCCTGGGGCTGACCTTTCTGGGATACTCGCCCATGGATTCCTTCTTCACCGCGGCATCTGCCGAGGGGACGGTGGGCCTTTCAGTGGTCCCCATAGCGGACATGCACCCCGCAGGAAAGCTTATCCTAATAGCCAATATGTTCCTGGGGCGGCTGGAGATAATACCCTTCCTTGTGATGATACATGTGATCCTGGACACTGTCATCGAAAGGAGAAAGGCATAAAACAACTGAAAACAATTATTAACCATGATTTTGAGGATTTATGAGAGGCTCCTGGATGCGTTCGGTCCCCAGGGATGGTGGCCTGTCAGGCATGGCCTTGAGCCACCTGAATGGGAAATCATGGCCGGGGCTGTGCTCACCCAGAACACGGCATGGAGCAATGTGGAGAAGGCCCTTGACAACCTTGCGGGAGCCGGGATAAGGGACAGGGAGTCCCTTCTCAAGCTCGGGGAAACCAGGCTGGCAGAACTGATAAGGCCCAGCGGATACTACAAGCAAAAGGCCAGGAAGCTCAGGATACTTGCGGCATTCAGTGGAGAGCCGAGCAGAGAGGACCTGCTCTCATTGTGGGGAATCGGTCACGAGACAGCTGATTCCATACTCCTCTATGCACGCGGCAAGGCATATTTCGTGGTGGACGCATACACGATGAGAATATTCTCCAGGCTCGGCATCATAGAGCCCGGCCAGAACTACGAGGAGGTCAGGCGCTTCTTTGAGAGCAGGCTTCCCAGGGACCCGAGGATATACAAGGAATACCACGCCCTCATAGTCGAGATGGCCAAGAGGCACTGCAGGCCAAAGCCGTCATGCCAGGAATGTCCCATGGAGCGGTTCTGCGGGCACAAAGGACAGGTCACTTCCTGACCACGCCCAGGTGCTGGCAGGCCTCAAGGAGGCCCCAGGCATACACCACAGCCTCGAAGGCCCTCACGGGGTCGCCCTTCTTTGTGAAGTAGCGCGCGTCCTTGATATAGGCCTCTATGTTGTCCTGTATGGGCCTGAGTTCCTTGTCAGAGAGCTTCCCTGTGGAAGCAAAAGAGCTGTACGCATCCTCAAGCCTTGCAAGCCACTTCTCTGTCTCATTTCTGAGGGTTTCCCCAACATCAGCAGCATTGCTCTTCATATTCCATCTCTCCTGTGATTTCAGGCCAGTGTTCAGGCCCATGTATCTTGCTTCTATTACCTATAAAAAATTATATTACCAATTACTCTATGTATTATATAATATGATAACAGATTAGCAGGTACAGATGATTCTTATGGGGGACTACACGATAAAACTGGGTTCTGTGGGCTCAGGCACAGAGAATGCGGGAATCAAGGCCAGGAGGCTGGGAGAGATGCTCTCAGGAGGGCTTCCCGTGCCCCCGGGTTTTGTCCTGAACACCGATGCGTACATCAAGTTTCTCAGGCACAACAAGATAGCCAACAAGATGGGCTCCCTCATGGAAGAATCACATTCCGCCAGCATAGAGAAGCTCAGGGAGATATCGGGCCAGATACAGAACCTCATAGCAAACAGCATAATGCCGGACTTCATAGAGAGGGAGATAAAGGACGAGTACCAGGACCTCTCCATAGGCCAGGAGGCCAAGGAGATAGGCGGGGCGGCCCTTGACCTGATAAGGGCGGGGCGCGACAACATCCTTGTGGCTGTCAGGCCATCCCCGTCATCTGGCGGCATACCGTCGGCGAATTTTTCCGGGCAGATGAAGACATCCATGAGTGTGCGGGGATGCCAGCATGTATCGGGTGCTATCAGGGATTGCTGGGCATCGCTCTTTAGCCTGAGGGCCATGTTATACAGGAAGCGAAAGAGGATGAGAGAGATGCCCGCCATGGGAGTGATTATCCAGAGGATGATTGAACCTGAGAAGTCAGGGTTTGCCTATACCAGCCAGCCAGAGACAAGCGACGCGTCGAGGATAGTCATAGAGGGCTCATGGGGTTTCGGGGATTCCATCACGTCCGGCATGGTCACGCCAGACGAATACATGATAAGCAAGGAGACAGGGACCCTTGAGGACAAAAAGATAAGAAAGAAGGCATGGCTCA
>DAOVFN010000011.1 GCA_030672885.1 Candidatus Aenigmatarchaeota archaeon
TCGGCTATGTCCATGACTATGTAGCCAGAAGCATAGACCTCAAGACATTTACTGTGGGCGAGGAGCAGGTCGAACTCCTGAAGGCGTGGCCCCAGATCGAGCTGGCGACAAGCCTGCTCGGCGGGAACTCCGATGGGGCAGAGATAGGGGTTCCGGACTACCACTTGGAGACCGCCAGGGGGGTCAGGATGACATTTGACGTGTATCAGACAAACAACTACGGGAACCTCGTAATGAAATGGAACGGCAGGGAGGTCATGAACCAGGCTGTCCAGACCAGGCAGCATGAAGTGTTCATAGACAGGGCCGATATCAGGGAGAGCAACACCCTGGAGGCCTATAGCACCGGACCGGGGTTCTATTTCTGGGCATCCAGCGTCTACATAATCAAGAACTTCAATGTGAACCTGGAATATGGGCCGCACAAGGTGATACCATTTGAGCTGCTTCCCAGCGAGATAGAGAGGTTTGACAGGGCAGAGCTCAGCGCATATGCAAGCGGGACAGGAAAGCTCGACATAAAGATAAACGGTGTGCCCGTGTATTCGGATTACCCCAGGGGTGTGTTCACACAGGAGTTCACGCTCTTCAATGCCCCCATAAGGGCAGGGCAGAACATACTCACATTCATAGACGATACCGGGACATACACACTCAGGGACACCACGTTCAATATATACATAACAGGGGACCAGTCGGTTGCGGGCCTCACCTTTAATATCACAGATGAGAACTACAATTACCTGACCCAGGGCATCTTCCAGGGCAAGGTGGACTACAAGATTGGCAGCATAGCAAGGCAGGGAGGCCTTGAGATAGAGCTGAATGGCCACCGGTTAAACGCTCCGGCCCCTGTGATGGGGTGGAACAGCGCGTATTTCACGGCCAGTATGGCAGAGCCAGGAGAGAACATGGTTTCCTTCTCAGGCACCGGAAGCTTTGACATCCCTGAGGCTGTTATTGGGCTGGAGAGGTAGTAAGCCTTTACGGGAGTTATCACTTCCACAAAAGCTTAAGTCAAATATGAAATTGCGCGTCTCTTTCGTTAACGTTTCTTTGACATCTCTGATGTCAAATTTTGCAGACGAAGTCTGCAATTCCTGAAGAAGCGATAGCTCTCGTAAAGAAAGAGTATTTTACTAATTTATACGGTTATGGCCAATTATTATACGGGTGGATTAGTTGGTGAGATGCCTTAAATGCAACGCAGAATATAAAGTTGACGTAATTACTAAGAAAAAAATAATTCGTGGGGAAAGAATAGAAGAAACATTCTATAGGGTTCACTGCAAGAAATGCGGCCACGTTCTCAGCATTATGAGGTCTAAAGACAAAAAGGATTACATTAAATCTATGGGATTTGATAAGCCTGAGGAAATCCTGACAGAAGAGGAGTTCTTTAGATTTCAGACACAGCAAGCTGAAGGAGATTACCGTTTCGCTGAGAAGTTACCTGAACGTCACGCAAAAAGGATAAGGGAGCAACTGAAAAAATTAGACCTTACTGAAGAAGAGGAAAATATCGAAAGGGAGAAGCTTGTAAAAGAGAAGGCACTAAGGAATCTTGTCTTAAGAGCGGCTTGGAAACTGAATAGAGCGAGGGGTATTTCGGAAGAAGAACGCAAAAAGCTTAAGAAAGATATCAAGGACGAGATTAAGGAAATCCGCTCAGGAGATTATGACCCAGACGACATGAAAAAGGAGATTGAGGCCATTTCTAAAGAGATAGACAAAGCGAAGGCAAGGGAAGATACCATCAAGGATATCGAAAAGGATATCAATAGAAAGAAGAAAAAGCTCAAAGATGAATTGGAGAAACCCGAGATAATTAGTCATGGAGAGGATTACTTTACAAAAAAACTGGGAGAAGAAGATGTTAAACACAGTTCCAAATATAAAGAGGCACACTGGACCGAGAAAAAAGATGCTTGGATAAACTTCTACAACCAGGAGATGGAGAATCTAAGGGCTGCTTATGAAAAAGGTGATTTAGATGATAATGAATTCAGAAAGAACGTCAAGGACCTCAAGAAACATGTGAATCAGAAGATGCCCGAACGGGGAAAGTGGTCCTGGAGGGCTTCAAAAATGGGCACCCACCACATAGGGACCCAGCTCAAAAGCGTGATATACATCCTTGCAGCAGTCCTTATCGGTGCGATTGTTTCCGGGACAACAGGGAGCTATCTGTTCTTTTTTGGATTCCTAGGCGTTTCCCTTTACCTGATAGCACCTGACCCGAAGAACATAGAGGAAAAGAAGGGCCAGAAGATAGGCTTAAGTTCAGTTCTTCTTTTTCATCCTGAAACCAGAAGCAAGCAGAATAGTGCGGGATTCCTTAGGAGTTTTGGTAAGGTCACTGCAATAGCGTGCTTTGCATTCGGCTTCCAGGGAATGGGTGATGTGTTCAATACGCTATACATAGCGACCGCGGTGATTGGTTATTTCCTGCTTAAAGTGGAGTATGAGAATTCCCCGGAGTTCATAGAATCCCTCCTTAGGTTCTTCCTGGGAATGATGCTAATACCATGGATATTCAATGACATATTCGACTCGCTTATCCTGGCGGGCGTGGCATTTGCTTTCTTTGCTGTACCACCACTGCCGAATGAGAGCAATAAGAATATTGGCCAGGTTCTTTCAAGAGGGCTTTCAGGGGCAACGGCATATTATGAGATGGCTGAAAAGTTCATATTCGGCGGAATCATGATTGTTGTCCTCATTGCTTCAGGTTCGCTTGGGTCTTTTGGTGGTCTTGCCAGTGAGGGGTGGCAGCTCACTGGAACATTAAAGTACACATTCATATACTTCTGGCTGGTGTGCGGTGTGGCTGGGTTCTTCTCGCCAGCAAAGGAGAGGCCTGTCACGGGTGCCATAATGCTTGTAGCAGCCACAGTCATATACGGGATAGGCCCTGGCTCGCAGCAGATTGGCTCAGGCCTGCTGGGCCAGTGGTGGCCGAGTGTCAATGAGGCATTCGCATCTATAACAGAGCCCATGGCTAATTTGATGGGTTCTCTGGGCAAGACCTTCAGCCATGGATTCCTGCTTCTCACGAATCCCGTGGGCTATGCCACGCAGCTCATGAACGGAAGCTATGCCGACAATCCAGGTGGGCAGACAGGCTCGTTCGGAGTGGATATAAACGAGTTTACCATAACGAACATATTTCCAGAGCAGCCATACGTAGTTACGGCCATAATGGAGAACAAGGGAGCCTCTGATGCTGAGAATGTCAGAATAAGTCTGCAGGCTAAATCAGGAGATAAGTTCGCGACCGAGGGAACCTCGCGCACGCGCACAGGAATCACACAAACACGTGATAAGATGACTATAGATATTAGCAAGCTTGGGTTCGGAGATACATGTGATAACATTGATAATGAAAATACTATGCAGTTCACGGCTGATTGCATCAAGTATTATACGGGTCGTCAAACAAACAAGCTTGAAAAGCTTATGGTGTGGCAGGCGGCATTCCAGTCCAAGGGAATAAATTGTGATACAATAGTTGGTTCTAGCATGAGGAACAAGTATATACCCATCATGGCCACTGTCACATATGACTACGATTCATCTTCCAGGGTCGAGGTGGAGTTCATGAGCAAGGCGGAATGGGAAAGGCTTGCCCAGGCAGGGCAGCTGGACAGCAGGTTCAGGTTCATAGAGTCGCAGTACACCAGCGCTCCTGTCAAGTTCCCCATAGGCACGGCAGGGCTCAAGAACCCAATACTGGAGGACCAGCAATTCCACATAAGCGTGATGCTTGACAGCGCGTTTGACAGGGACAGCGAGATAGATGACGTCAGGGAGGTCAGCCTGACATATCCGGCGGACTGGAAGCTGAAGTCATGCACACCCCAGGGCACTGAAGCATCAGACAGCACCACAAAGACGTACAGATGGAAATATTATGAAGAGGGCGCCAACGATAAACGAAAGCTGTCTCCAGGGGCCAAGACATTCGTGTGCTACTTCGAGTCCCTGAACAAGAAGCCGGATGCCATGGGCGGCGCTCCAAGCAAGACCTATGTGGTGACAGCCCATGCAGACTACACGTTCTCGAGGTGGAAGATAAGGGACACCAAGATAGAGTTCGGCGGGTTCTGCTGCGATAATAATGATTGCAGTGATGACCAGTACTGCATAGGCCATGCATGCGTCTACAAGGAAGGCGAGGGCAGCGCCACTGTAACCAGGGGCCATGAGAAGTACTGCGAACTCATGAGCGGGTGCGGCATAGCGCAGGGCCAGTGCAGCTCCACAGGAAATAATAATTATTGGTGCAATGAGGGTTTGGTATGCACACATCTTGGAGCAGAATGGGTGTGCTGCCCGGATACAAACAAGATGTCAACAGATGAGTGCAAAACTGAATATGGGAAATGGAAGGCAGGCGCCAACATTCCGCCGGGGCCTGGGGATGCTGGTTTTTGCAAATACTTAAGTAAAGAATTAATATACGGATATGATATAGGAGCTAAATGCGACATTGGATGGGGTGGCTGCACATCGAATGATGAGTGTAACGCTTCACATGAATCACTTGAGGATTACGGTGTGCTTGTATGCAAGGATGTCTCGGGATTGAGCACAAAGGTTTGTTGTTTCCAAAGGGCAGATGACAGCAAATGCAAAGATGCTTATGCACTATGGCTTAATGGAAAAAGGAATGATGAAATCATGAAACTCTTTCCATCAGAACAAGGCAGTGGGACTGATATTATTGGCTAAGTATCTACTCGCTCATGGAACAAGAACCAAGCGAGCATACTTTTCAAGACATATATCCGAAAAATCTTTGTTTTGAATTTGAGAATTTTTGTACAAAAACGTATCCGCATATTATCGCTTACCGTAAGTGAGTAGTTACTTGTCTAATAGACACCGTTAAGTTGACAGGTTAAAAATAAGGGTGCCTAGCCAGCACACCCTTATCTGTTCCACTCCCTTTCTACCTGCCCGGAACGGCCGTCCGCGTGCGGACGATAGTAAGCCGGGAAGGGTATACCTTTATGGTATCCGAGCCATCGTATTTGACCCTGACTACAGGTGTGTATCTGCTACCGGCGGACGGGGTCATCCACTCTATACGAATGGTCTGGGCCCTGTTCTTCAGACGATGGTGAAGTGTCTTGAACTGCTGGTAGCACAGAAACTGTGTGGGGTTCTTGAATTTGAACGCAGGAACCCGGATGGTGATTATTTCCCATGTATCGGGAATTTTATCCGAGTTAATGACAGTGTTCAGGTTCTTCTTAGTCAATGTTCCCGTCTTTGGATATGCAGCAACCACCTCGATGTAAGAGGCGTCACCACCTATGAATGTATCCGAGGTGGGGGAAAGCCCGTATTTGGCAACAACAGAGAGGACTTTCCCCTCCTTGCCAATTGGGTTGAAGGTTGATGTTGTTTGCTGGGCCGCCACGATTGAAGCCAGCCCAAAGACCATAACCAGGGTAAGAATAATAGCAGTTTTTCTCATAGTAAACTCCTTTCTAGTCGGTTTAAGGTTTAATGAAGATTTTGTTACCAGGTGAATGATCTGATACCAAGACATTCTTTCTCGGGCCTATTTCTCTTCACCATTCGGTTGTCCGAATGCCAAAGCACTCTTTGTGTTTCACTTCCTTCTTGAGTTTTGCCTTTAAAGCAGCACTGAGTTCGGCTTCGGATTCCTGGCACCTCTTGATGTCAGCCTGCAGGGCGGTTCCAGCTGCTTGGCAGTTATTGAGTATACTGTCAGTCAGAGCTTTGTCCTTCTCGCATTCTTCGAGATCGGCCTCGAGCCCGTACATCTTGCCCTTCACCTCATTCCATGACACTTTCCCCTCCTCTCCAGGAAGGGTGAAAAGTTTCACTGAAGAGCATGATGTTAGGAGAAAAACGAATGTTATTGTAAAGACTATAAGAGAATGTTTTGGTTTCATCTTATTTTTTACCTCCCTTCTTGACTTTATTCTAGAGATTGTTTCCTAAGGTTATGCTGTTCACCTCCTTTCTTGGTTTCTTAATCCTTTTCGGATTGCCATATTTCTTATTTTTGTTTTCAGTCTGTTCTCCTTTACTCGGGCATATGGGCAGATGTACCCAAGAACCCAGTATCCCCAACCCAGCAGGGCCAGGTGTGGGTGATGCCTTGCTGCACACAGTATGTGGTCAGCCCCAAGAGGAAGCAGAAGTGGCATGTCGCAGGTATTGCACCTTCTGTCGGGATAATAGTAAGAAGGTAGGGTGATGGATAATATGAAAATACCGCAAGACATAAGAAGGGCAGGGTCTAGGCACCATATCGTTGGGGACATAAATGCCACAATGACACCAATTATAAGGGAAACGGATCCGATAAGTTTGGTTATGATTATGGGGACTAAAAAATCAAAAATAATATTCGCATACATCTTAACTCCTTTCTTTTAAGAATTTGTTTGCAAGACCCCCAGAGACAACGGAAGTCTCCCAAAATCAGTGTATATTTAGAGCCCATGCTAAGCAAGCCTGTTCCTTTTTATTTGCGTGCATGGTGCGGCTTTTGTTTTGCGGCACCTGCATCACGGGACCAGGAGGTCCTGTGGAACCATTTGGTTGCTTGCATGGGCTTGTTGTCAAGTCCATATCTGAATTCCCGAAGGAATTCTTGGGATGTTGTTTGTTTTGATAGCGTGATAGAGACAATGGCCTGCATCCTGGGGAGCAGAGCAGCCACCGCCTCGTGGTAGATAGTCTTATTATTTTGTCACTATAATATAGTAAAAGGGTAGTATTAGTGTATTTAAAGTTAACTGTGTGCTGCATTGTGCTGTTTCACTGGCCAGAGAAGTTAAACCCCTGAAACCAGCCTCACCACGTTCCTGAGGCCCGGAGCCAGGCCGAGAATCAGGACCACTATCTTCAGGAACTTTCTGAACTGGGGATCCTCTGCATAGCGATCGATTGCCCACAGGGCCGGCAGGACCACCACGACCTTGAGAAGGAACATGGCATAGGGCCCCAGGTAGGGAAAGAGCAGCCTGGGGACCACATGCTGCTCAAGGTAGCCGAACAGTGTGAGCGCTGTCACTGTGGCTGTGGCATCCAGGAAGTGGGCCGAGAGTATGGAGAGGTTCTCCCTTGAGAGCAGTGTGTGGTAGTAGTTTGATATCGGGAGGCGGTCCATGCGGACCAGGAGGGGACGCCAGGAGAAGAACAGGCCTGCCCAGAGGAGGGTGAGCCCGCCTATAAGGAAGAGCGGGAGAAGCGTCACGACAGGGAGGAGGGCTATGTTTACCATGGTGAGGGCTGTGCCTGTCACGAACATGGTCTTCCAGTAGGATATGCCTGCAAAACGCTGGAGCAGGAGGCTGAAGAGCAGGGTGAAGAGTGCCAGGGTGAATGTGATTATGTAACTTCCTGGTGTAGGGAATATAGGGGATGAATAGAATGCGTTCAGGCCAGGGGATAGCTTCCCCACAAAAGCGGCGTCATGAAGGACGCGGGTGGTGGATGCCCAGAATATAAAGGGTAGTATGGCCAAGGCAAAGCGGTTGTCTATCCTGACCCCCATGCGGCCGAGGAGGCGATAGACCAGGAACACAGCCACTATGAGTATCAGGGAGTATGCAATGGTATTGAGCGGATTGAACCAGCCATTGGACAATATCGGGCTTATGAAGTATTCCTGGACCGTGCTCCACATGGGATAATTTTGGCAGATTAGTTATATAAGGGCGTTCTGAGAAGATATTAGTATGGAAAGAACAGCAGTTTTGCTGACTGCTCTGCTGGTTCTGGCTATTCCGGCCATTGTGGCTGCCCAGGAGCTCACGGACAACAATATCGTGAACACAGAGTTAACAGATGATACCGGGCTCGCGGGCACAGAGGACGTCGAGATATCGTCTTCGGTCACAACACCAGTGATAAGCGCTCTTGGAGTGATGGGCAAGGGCATAGCGGTGTCCCCTGGCGACCCCATGGATTTCATGATTGCCAAGATTGGCATCGGCGCGGTGAAGCTCACCATAGACAACAAGGTCAAAAGGGTTGCCATAGGCGTGCTCATCCTTGACGATGAGAAATACAGGCTCAAGGGCGTATCGGTAAGGGACGGCCAGGCAACCGGAGACATATATAAGGACGGAGAGAATGTCGGTTCCCTTGACATGGCCTCTGTTGAAAAAGGAGACATCGTGGTCTGGGCAGGGACGATGGAACTGGATGGCAGCACCTACCACATTTACATCATGGAGGGCGTCAGAAAGATAAGGGCGCCTGAACTCAGGGACAAGGTAGCTGACTATTGCAGGAACAACCCTGACGACACCAACTGCCTGAACAAGGTCGAGGATTACTGCGGCAACCATCCCAACGACGCAAGGTGCAAGGCAATCTTCAGGAAGTACTGCATCGCAGGAAAAAACATGGATGACATGAGGTGCAGGGAATACGTAAAGGACTACTGCAGCGAGAACCCGAACCTGAGTGAATGCGTCACAATGGGCATTGAGAGGGCCAATGTGTTCTGTGTAAAGAACCCTGATTCCTCACTCTGCAGGAAGATTGACAACAGGCTGGTGGAATTCTGCGGGAACAATCCGGACAACGAAGGATGCATAAGGGCCAAGGAGATTGTCATGAACAGGTCCCAGGTCCTGAACAGGATAAGGCAGTATGTCACCAGGGAGATATCCGACCTTATGCCAGTGGACGCGGTAGCTGTACCGGTGCTGACCAATATCGATGTCGTGAGTCCAGAGGGGGGCTAGCATGAAGAAGATTCTGCTTGCATTTCTCCTTGTAGCTGCGGTCCTGATTAGCGGGTGCACCCAGCAGCAGGCCCCTCCGGCAGACGGAGGGAACGAGCCGGCTGATGGGAACCTTGAGGCCTCGGCATACAACCAGATAGAGCAGGAGATGGAACAGGCAATAGAGGATATAGACCTCGGAGACCTGGAAAATGAGTTTTTGGTGTAAACCTCTTGGTTCTTTGAGGTATTTTTATATATTTTTACTACTATTTAATGATATGATACATAAATTATATATGGAAGGTCGTGCAATATAATGTATTGGCCAGTCCCGGAAAGGTATTTGTAAGCGCTCTGCCATATATTAATATAGATATTGTCGATTTGGTTGTGAGATTATGACCATGGATATGCTGATAAGGAAGAAGGCCCTGAAGATACAGGAAAGGCTGGGGATGAGGATTGGCGTGATGTACGGCATATCCAGCATGCCCGTGGTTAGAACAACCGACCAGGCACTCAATGTCCTGAGGGAACTGTACAAGATAGGGATGAGGGCATTCGTTCTGCCCAAGGAGATGTTCACGGATATCGTTACCTCTGCGGACCTCTATAAGGAATCCTATGGGGGCCTACTCAAGATAAAGGAACTGGCACAGAAGTTCAACATAGAGCTGGCACTTCATTATCCGAGCCTGCCCGAGGACCCGGACGAAATCATGAAGGTATTCTGCACCATATGCAACGTGATGGACTGCAGGACATTCATCATAACCCCTGACATATACAAAAATATGCCCCAGGAGCAGTCCCTGAGGCTGGCTGTCTATAAGATAAACGAGATAATGACCAACCTGAGGATGCCGGTCAAGATGGGCATAGAGACCACCGGAAAGGTGGGAGAGGTGGGAAGCATAGAGCAGGTCGTTGATGTCGTCAAGAGAACCCGGGGCACAGAGGTCGTACTCAACTGGGCGCACATACATGCGAGAGGCTCTGGTGCACTGAGATCAGAGGACGACTTCAGGAGGGTGCTGAGCCTCGTGAGCTCCCAGGTAGGGAGGTCGTGTCTGGAGAACGCATACTTCCTGTTCTCAGGGGTATCCTACGGGCCGTCAGGTGAGATACGGCACATACCCCTGGCCCAGTCTGACATAAGCCTCAGAAACATGATAAGGCAGAGCGTCTCTTTTGGCGTCAAGGGCACGCTCATATTTGAGGATCCCGACAAGGAGAAGCTGCTTCTCAGGATACTGGACGACCTCGGGGACATGGTCAGGTAGGCGTTCTGTTGCAAATTCTTAAAGGCGCAGAAGCATATTAATCAGGTGATGAAGTGATAATAGCTATATGCGGCGAGGCTGGTTCAGGCAAGGATAGTGCAGGAAGGGAACTGGCCAGGAGGCTTGGCTACAGGTTCTATTCCATAGGAGATATCTGGGGAGAGATGGCCCACAAGAGGGGCCTATCCCTTGAGGAGTTCAATAGGCTTTGTGAGGGGGACGAATCTGCAGACAGGGAAATAGACCGCTACCAGAAGGAACTCGGCAGGAAGGATGACAATTTTGTCATAGTGGGCCGCATGAGCGCACACTTCATCCCTCACGCATTCAGGGTATTTCTAAAGGTTGACCCAAAAGAGGGGGTCAGGAGGGTGCTTCAGGACTTGAAGAACAGGAAAGATGAGCATTATTCCAGTGCGGAGGAGGCCGGGAAGGCTCTCCAAGCAATCCAGGCAGGCAACGAGAAGCGCTATCTCAGATTATATGGCGTGAATCCCTTTGACCAGAAGGGATATGACCTCGTTATAGACACCACGAGGATAGGCATAGACAAGGTTGTTGATTTGATAATGGCTGGGATGGCGGAAAGGAATGGGATATAACACTGTTATATCCTTCTACGTAATATGGGCATAGGCATTCACCAAAACAGCACAAATCAGCTACCCGAAAGCTTTATAGCAACCCTTTCTAACGAATATTCAAAGGGTTAACGGAGAATATAACAGATAAGACGATATATTTATAAACTATTTGTCACTATTAAACAGTAACTAATATATCACTGAATCATAGAAGATGTTATCACATCAACATTCAATGAGGCGGCTGTTGCTCCTGTCTCAATCATGCTCACATCAAACAAACAAGTCAATGCAATTCCCGCTAGGGAATTCAGATATGGATTTGACAACAAGCCCATGCAAGCAACCAA
>DAOVFN010000131.1 GCA_030672885.1 Candidatus Aenigmatarchaeota archaeon
CACATACCCAGGGTCGAGAGATGGTACGACCGCTGGGGCGCCTGGGCGGTCCTGATAGCGGCGTTCTCGCCCATACCATTCAAGGTATTCACCTGGACATCCGGGATATTCGGGCTCGACTTCAGGAAATTCATGCTGGCCTCCCTGGTTGGCAGGATGACCCAGTTTGCCATAGCTGCCTATGTGGGCGCTTATGTGGGGCCGGGCGTGCTCGTGTGGCTAACGGGTTTCTAGCGCATTCTCCAGTTCCTGTCTCGAGACTCCCCTGAGAAGCAGCAATTTCCTCTTTGACCTCGAACCCCTGAGTATCCTCACCTCGCACCCGAGAAGTCTTGACAGTTCCCTTATCATCTCCTGGTTGGCCCTGCCCTCCCGGGGAGGGCTGGAGAGCTCCAGCAATGCTTCATCGTCCTTTTTATAGAATGCGAACCTGCCTGAATCCGGCCTGACACTGACCGAAAGGATGATGCCGCCAAGGGTCTCCTGTATCTCCATAAGCTATTTATATACGGCTGTTTAATAACTGATAGCGTGCCGGCCCATAATGAATGAAACACGCCGTTAAGAAGGTGTTCGCATGAAGGCAATCCTGCTCAGCTACAGAAGAGGGAGACACACCCAGACCACGAATCAGTTCCTGCTCGAGGTCGATGGTTGCGACACCAAGGCCATGGCATCCGGTTTCATCGGGAAGAAGGTTGTCTGGAAATCCCATGCAGGCAAGGAGATATTCGGCAAGATAACCCAGGCCCACGGCACCAGCGGGGTCCTCAGGGCAAGGTTCTCGAGGGGCCTTCCGGGAGATGCCATGGGCAGCAAGGTCAATATTCTGGAATAGTCCTGTTTTTATTTGGGCACATCCAATAGATATATAGCCCGGTGATTTGTGCATGCATCATATTTACAGAATACACAAACTCCTGCACATAAAGAAGGAGCTCAAGGAGGTCTACACCAACCAGGCCATAGAGATGCTTGCGCTGTCGATTATCTGCATATTCATACCAGCATATCTCATCACGATGGGTTTCAGCTTCACAGATGTTGTCCTGTTCTTTATAGTCAATTACTCTTTTTCACTGCTTATGAATCCGCTCTCGGCAGAGATAAACTCAAGGATAGGGGTCAAGCACACAATACTTCTGAGGTCCCCGATATTCATATCCTTTCTTGCCATGGTCATGAACATAGGAGCCCTCCCGGGGCTCTACTACCTCGCAGCTGTTTTGGGAGGCATCTCCATATCACTCTACCGGACATCAATAACCACGGAATACGTCAGGGTATCTGACAGGAGAAGGGAGGGTGAGGAGGCCGGGCTCTTGTTCGGGATACCGCACATATCAGCGGTTATCGGGCCTGTCGTGGGCGCTGCTGTGCTTACATTATTTGGTTTCAATGCACTGTTCATAATGGCTGTTGCGCTCGTTTTTGCCTCGATTGTCCCGCTCTTTCTCTCGAGCGACTACCGTGAAAAAGGCTTCAGGATGAAGGAATTGAGCCTTTTTCTTGACAAGAGAAGGGCAGCCTATTATTTCGCCGAGGGCACAATCTTGATGGTCGACTTCGTGTTCTGGGGGCTCTATGTCTTTCTGAACTACGGATTCGTGTCCCTGGGCGTAGCAGCCTCTCTCATGGGCATTGGCATGATCCTCTTCACCCTGGTGGTTGGGAATATCAGCAACACAGTCAAGGGAAGGAGAAAGATCACGCGGATGGCGGGCCTGCTTTGCGCCGTGCTCTGGATATTGAGGGCTCTCGCAACATCAGAACTCGAGTTCATGGTTCTCTCGCTTCTTGGGGGCTTTGTGATAACATCACTGACTATCTCTCTGTTCTCTGACTTCGCATCATTCGCCAAGAGGAACGGCCCTGCCAGGAGCGTGGTCTTCAGATACACATGGATGAACCTTGGGAGAATCACCACCATGGCTCTGATTCTTCTGCTCCTCCCTGCCATCGGAGCCATCCAGTTCATACATGCCATGTTTGCCTGCGCTGCCCTGGCTTCCCTGATTATGGTATTCTTCAAAAAATAAGACAGAGGGATTACTTGCCGCGCCCTTCATATTTCTCGAACACGCAGAGGAACACCAGGTCCTCATCAGACATATTGAAGGTGCGGTGGAACACGCCTCCCTTGATAAGGATGATGTCGCCGGTGTCTATGGGGAACCGCTTCTCGTCCATCTGGAGTTCCCCGTCCCCGTCCATCACAATAAGAACCTCGTCCACATCATCGTGCTTGTGCCCGGCCGTGGCCTTGCCCGGATGCAGTATGGTCATGGAGACATTGAGGTGGTCCAGGTACTCGAGGTCGTGCACAGAATAGACATCAGTGTCCCTTATGGGTTTTACCTTGCCGGCAAATTCCTTGATGTCAATCTTCATGGATATACCTTGCAGGGAGGGTTTAAATTGCTTGCCAACACACTGTCAACGGGGGGTATCATGAAGCTTGCCATAATGTCTGACATGCACCTGGGCCACGGCTCAGGAAGCGAACTGGCAGACGACTCCTTCGAGGCCACGGAAGAGGCCCTGGACAGGTCCTTGGGATGCGACATCATCCTGATGGCCGGGGACATTTTCGACAGCAGGGCACCTTCCACAGAAACCCTGACCAGG
>DAOVFN010000073.1 GCA_030672885.1 Candidatus Aenigmatarchaeota archaeon
CCAAGCATAACAGGGGGATGGCTCCCTGACCCGGACCTCTATCCTGTGATTGAAATGAAGATCAAAACAGGGAACCACAACGTATGGATTAACTACAACTGCGGGGACACCGAACCTGTCTACAGCATGGATTACATAGTGACTGACAGCAACTTCTGCGCAGGTGCGGGGGACACCCTCCTTCTCACCAACATAGGCGTTCAGGTGAGGCTGGAGAGGTTCACCGGCTAATGACCAGGTGCTGAAGCATGATAACGATATACCGGCTCTTCCAGATAATAATGAGCATCGTGCTCTCGGTATTCGTGCTCTACCTTCTGATTGGCTATGCCGGGGACTATGCCGGGGTCGGCCGGTCCGGTGCCAGACAGAAGACCATCAATGTCTTCCTTCAGGACGTTGACAACGTGTATCTTTCCGGCAACCCGGTCAACTTCACTGGGTTCTCCAGGGACGACTACACTTCGTGCCACCCGAGACCCACGAAACCGCCCAAGCTCTGGTGCTTCATGGAAGACCGAGGCTACGAGAGCAAACAACTCCTTGTTCCTGTGTTCACTAGGCTCGGGAACGATGTCCTTATAACCAGGAGCAGTCTCGACCTTGGGTGGACCAGGCTCGATTATGTAGAGGCCCTGACGGGCATGACCGTGGTCTTCAATCCCACGGAAAACGACGACGACACATGGAACCTGATCAAGGACATAGCCGCGGGATTCCCTGACACATCCGGCCACTATCCCAAGACATTCTTTGACTTCTGCGATGGCAGCAGCTTACTCATTGAGGATGCCGCGGGAGCGCCATATGAGAGGCGGGAATTCCTGGGCATAATCGATACCAATCGCGATGCCCTCTCGGTGTGCGCAGCCCCGCTTTCCCACAACCATGTTCTGGTCACACTCTCTCCTTCATGCTCCCAGGGCTTTGCGAACTCGGGCATATGCGTATCCCCGCCTGCCAACGGCGTGGGCCATGCCTACATAACAGGCTGTCCTGGGAACTATGTCTACAAGGACCCGGCAGACCTGGCTGCCCTGATAATCGGGGGCGACGGGAGGGACGTCTTCGGGGACTGCGTGGGTGGAGAGACCTGGGAGTTCAAGAACCAGCTCATGCTTGGCAGCCTGGGCACGGCAGCCGGGTTCATGGAGAGGCGGTGCGGCATACTCAAGCAGCTCTCAGAGACCCGCGACGAGTGCAGGGCCAGGTACCAGGATTTTGAGTCCTCCATGGCCGCCATAGGCGACCTGGCAGGCAGCGATCCCTATGATATCAGCGCCATGACCTCCCTCAGGGCGGAACTGGACAACGCCAGGGCTGTATGGGACAGCCTTGTGAACATGGGATGTGAGAGTCGTGTCTAGAGGAAGCGCAAGAACAAGGGCCCCCTCCAGCACGGGCATGAAAGCACAGAGCAGCATAATGGAGTACCTCCTCCTGAGCGTGTTCATACTCCTGATGATAATGTCCCTGATATTCTTCCTGGCCTGGTGGCAGTCCTCCCAGTTTGGTCTTGAGCAAAAGAAACTCAAGGACCAGAGAGTGGACGTCCTCATGAACAGATTCATCAATTCCCCTCTCTTTGTCACAGAGAACTCTGTGTTTGATGACTCCAAGCTCCAGGCCATCCAGTCCCTCCGCCAGGATGCCTGCCAGGACCTCGAAAGCATGTTCGGGGGAGACTGGTTCATCACGATAGAAGTCCTGAATCAACATCCTGGTGAGAATATCGGAGAATGTACAGCCTCGAACTATCCTGATTGCGGCTACTGGGAGATGTGCGGCCAGGGAGAAAGGAACGTGAGCAGGGTGCTCCCTGTCAATGTCTACAGGAAGGCCGAGGACAGGAACGATCTCGCGCTCCTGACGGTTGGTGTGTATTCATGAGATACCCAAATCCCCCGGGAAATCCGCAATCATCCAGCACAATGAGGGCATGCTCCCCAATGCGAATACCCTCCCGGGCACATACAGGCACCCTCCCGGGCACAGGCGGGCACACCAAAGCACAGACCAGCATAGTCCTGATAGTCCTGCTCCTCATAATATTCGCTGCCCTGGGGATATTCCTGCTCTCCCTTGCCAGGACGGTCTCCCAAGAGGACTACATGGACCTCTATGCGAATAATCTCATGCTCTCCATAATGAAGACCGACACCGGGTGCAGCGACTCCAACTGCAAGCTGGTCTCTGACACAGTGGCCTGTGCATTCATACTCTCTGACTGGCCCTGCGGGGATTCCGGCAGGACCTGCCTGGAGACCGCCAACACCAGCCTGAGCGAATACATGAGCGCTTTTGACCTCATATCCAGGAACTACAGGTATCTCTTTGTGGTGACCTCTGAGTTCTGCTCCATGACAGAGGAGGGATGCAGGGTGCTGACCTTCGGTGACACCGGGCTTGAGAGTTACAGGGGCAAAAAGAGGGTGGCCAACTATGCCATCCAGAAGTCCATGGCAGGCAGCCAGTACAACATCAAGGTCAGGCTTTATCTGGCCAGAAATACCTGACATGGTCATTTCTGCAGAAACAACCGACAGCAAGAATTTATATAATATCCGCACAACTATTATGTATGGGTTGTAAAGGCCAGGTAGAGCTAATCGTCATTGTCGCCCTGATGGTGGTCATAGCCGTTGTCGTAGTATCCCAAATGAACCTTTTCATAATACCCGAGGAGACCCCTGACACCAGGACGGTCCGGGGATCCGTGGAGGGGTTCATGAGGACGGCCGTGCTGGATACAATCAGTACCATGAGCGAGCATGGCGGATACACCTCTCCATCTGACTACCAGCTTGGTTATGTGATGTTCAGTGGCAAAGAGGTCCCCTACTGGCAGTACGGCGGCCAGGTGACATATCCTGACAAGGCCTCGAACTTCCAGGCAGGGGTGCAGGCCTATCTCGAGGCCAACAAGGACAGCCTTGCCGGCGCCCTCTCCAATGTCACTCTGGGCACTCCCGCGGTCGGGACCCCTATATTCTCTGACGACAGGGTCACTGTGTCGGTAACTCTACCCACCACATATAAGGGCACTCCCATTACCCAACCCTACACCGTCTCAGTGAACACCCACTTCAGCGAGATATATGAGTTCTCCAAGGGCTTCGCGGTCTACGATGCCAGGGAGAGGCCCCTTGAATACTACACCTTGTCGACCAGGCTCCTCTCCCCCATGGAAAACGGCCATCACAGCATACCGATGTACGAGGTGCTCGTGGGCTGCGGGGACTATCTCTTTGCCAGCTCATGGGACGTGATGCCAGAGGTGGAGAAGGCCATCAAAAAAACCCTTGCCCACACCCATATGCCTGGCAAGGTTCCCCTGAACACCCTGCGCACATCATCCTCACCCAAGTACAGCCTGGTCCCCATCAACGGAAGGGATTACGAGGACCTCCGGGTGAGCTTCATGCTTCCTGACGACTTCGGGCTCGATCACACCAGCTTCAGGATGAGCCCTGACCCGGCAACGGGCATCGCGGAGCCCATACCCATGACGGGAGAGTGCATAGGGACCGAGCCCGTGGCAGTGGACTACACCCTGCAATACCCTGTCATAGTGAGGTCACTGGACCCTGAGACCGGAGACATCTTCCAGTTCGCTGTCCAGGTATACATACTTGACAACGCCCCATATGACTGGACAACAGCAATCCCAGAGGATGACATTCAGGCCGAGATATGCTCTGACCCATCCTGCATACTCGAGCTGGACATTCAGGACAGCTCAGGCAGTCCTGTTGAGGCAGCCTCTGTGAATTTCATGGGCTGCTTCCTTGGAAGGACAGACAGCACGGGATACCTCGCAACCCTGGCCCCCTGCGGCTCAGGAACACTCTACATATACAAGAGAGGCTATGGCGAGTACCTCGACCCCAGGACATCCAGCCAGCTCAGCGGCACTGTCACGCTCTACAAGCAACCAGCAATCAACCTCATGCTCCACGAGGTAATCGTTCAGGACCAGGGTGATAGCAGGTACATGGTCTACTACGGGAACTCCATCCTGCCCATTGAGGACAAGAAGGCCTACATAACCTTCAGGTCTGATGTGGACTTCAAGGAGTACAATTTCTATCCCGGCAGCTCATCACTTACCATCTCAACCATGCCACCTGGAGGCTACTATGTTTCAGGAACCCTCTCAAGCCCTGACTTCCAGACGGTTCACGGCGCCTTTGGCTATCCCTGCACAATAACAGAGGACACCGATACACTCCACATCTACATACCGACCACATTAAACCTGAACTCCATAGCCGATGAGGTCGAGCAGAGGCTGAAGATAGTTGAACTGAGCCAGGTCCTTGAGGAGTGCGGAATCGGGCCTGTGACAGACATGGCATATATACAGGAGGAGG
>DAOVFN010000122.1 GCA_030672885.1 Candidatus Aenigmatarchaeota archaeon
CGCCATGACAAGAAGCCCTGTCACAACCACGAGGCCCGCCATGCCAAAGAGCTTAGTGGTCTCCATGCTCCATCCTCCTGGTCTTTCCTATCACGACCACGAATATGAATATCGTGAGGCCGGCTGTCACTGCTATCTGGGTCATGGCTATGTCAGGGGCTGCCATGAAATAGAAGGCAACGGCCGCAAGTATGTCAGCTGCTCCCAGCACTATCACTGCATGGAGCAGGTCCCTGAACCCGATGGCAATGAGGCTCATAACAAGCAGGGCCACCAGCACAATCTCCAGTATCATTTCTTCCTCCCCGGGACGCCCCTTGCGCGCCCACGGCCGAGTTCGTTCTTCACAAGCCCGGCTGGCTTTATCCCCATGGCATAGGCGGCATCGGCCAGCGCATGGGTTGCGGTGGGGTTCACCGCAAGGTTCACCGCAAATATGACGAGTATCTTGGCCGGGAATACCCAGGTGGTGGCCTGGAGGGCAATGCCTATGAGGGCAAGGCTGAACCCACCCACGCTCACCATGGTGGCTGCGTGGCACCTCGTATAGAAATCAGGAAACCTGAGCATTCCCAGTGCTCCCACAAGGGTCACGGCCCCGGCAAGCCAGAGTATTGCCCCGGATGCTATGCCTATCATTTCTTCCCCCCCGCATACCTGGCTATTGCAAGCGTGCCCACAAAGCTCACGGGTATGATGACTATGGATATGTCCAGATAGAGCCAGTCCCCTGTCCTGGCCGCATGGAGCAGCATGATTATCACTGCTATGTTCATGAAGACTCCTGATGCCAGGGCCCTGTCTGCAAATGTCGGCCCCCTGAGCATGGCCACCAGGGCAATGAGCCCTGACAGCGCAAAGAGGTACTCTATCATTTTATCACCCTCAGTCCGAACATGTGGAAGGATTTGCCCATATCCGTGCCCTTCTTATACACCAATGCATGAACATAAAATCTCTTGTCGTGCCTGGCATCCACGGTCAGCGTTCCAGGCGTCAGCGTTATGGAGTTGCCGAGCAGGGTCTTTCCCAGCTGGGTCCTGAACCTCACCGGAACCTCCACCATCGCGGGCCTTATCCTGCCGGTGAGCACAGCCATCGCCACGCTGCAGTGCGCCCGCACCTCGGCGCAGAGCATGAAACCCAGATAAACAATGAACCACATCCACCTGACTGGATGGAGTATTACTCTGGGCGTATCCCTCGAGAGGAGATGCCTGCATATCACTGTGATAGAGAGAGATATAATGAACCCTGCAACCAGTTCCTCAATATTCATGCTGAGCGTGAGCACGAGCCACGCAATGAAGATCAGAACAAACGTCGTCGCAACTCTCTTCATGTTTATATAATATCGGCAGCCGGATTAAATAGTTTCCCCAGGGACCGGCGGCAGCTGATGATGTTCCATCAGGCACCCCGCTATTTTAAGATTTCTGGTCTTGTGAGCAATCTCAACCATCACCAGTCAAAGACATGTGAGATGTCATCGGTTGATTGGTTGCATGTAGTTGGGAGACTTAGCCTGCGGAAACCAGTGGAATTCTGATTTATAGTATCGGACAAGACTTTTTGGAATGATGTCCGATACGACCAGCAAAGGACAATTTCCAATTCGTTATGTCCTTTACTATAAATAATCATGGTCATAACTATATGTCATGCAGGGTTATGTCAGGCCATTGCTTCCGCTTCTGCTCGTAGCCGCAGTCGTCCTCAGCTCGGGCTGCATAAGCCTCGACCCCCAGGACCTGGCCATGGCAAACCCCATGATAAAGGATTTCCTGGATGAGCACCCCAATGCGGAGATAAGGATTACTCACTTCTCGGCGCTCGAGGCAGAGAACATACTCGAAGAGATACGCTCGGACTGCGGCAACCCATACATAGGGGCTAAGGAATACTACAGAGTCAAAATAACCGATCCTGACACCGACTTCATTGCCGTGGTCTGGGTTGACTGGGAGAGCAAGAACATCGAGTGCGCATGGAAGCTCGGGACAGGGGGCAAGGACACAGACAAGCCCAAGGAAGACCGGGGCTGTGAGCACCACGCAAAATACATATGCAAGGGCGACCACGTCTATTGGTTTGATTCGTGCGGCAACAGGGAGGACAAGAAAGAGTATTGCCCTGACGGATGCACTGACGGAAGTCAGGAATGCTCTGGCCAAGAGGGCTGTAGGTCCCATCATGAATACAGGTGCAAGGGCGACCACGTCTATTGGTTTGATTCATGCGGAAACAGGGAAGAGAAAAGGGAATACTGCGAACTGAGTTGTGAGGGCGGCCGTTGCATAGGCAAGATGACCTGCGAGGAGATGGGCGGCTACTGTGCTTACACGGCATGCACAGCAGAGGCAAGGGTCTGCCCTGACGGCACAACCGTGGGCAGGGTTCCTCCTTACTGTGATTTCTCTCCGTGCCCTGCTACAGAGACTGAATCAGGAGATGCCGGAGGCGGGGGCTCCGCAGAAACCGCAACCACCAGCGATTCCGCGACAGGGATGGTTACTGGCTATACGACCGCTTCTTCAAGCGCCAGCAGCTCAGCTAGCTCTGGTAATTATTCATCGACATCGAGCAGTTCGGCATCCGGTTCAGGGGACGGTTATGCTTCAGGCTCAAGCAGCGCTTCAAGTTCTGGTGGCGGGGAGGAAACATCCAGTTCAAGCAGCTCATCTGCGGGCGGCGGCTCTGGCAGCTATGTCTCATGCAAAGAAGGCTATGTGTACGGCAATTACTACTGCCCCAACAGAGGCATATGCTGCATACCTGAGAAGGCCGAGTGCAGGTCCCATTATGAATACATGTGCGATGGCGAGCATGTCTATTGGTTCGAT
>DAOVFN010000048.1 GCA_030672885.1 Candidatus Aenigmatarchaeota archaeon
GTACAGCATCGAAGAGTCAGGCCTCTTGCTTGCCTAGCAGGATTTATAACCATCATTCTAACAGATAACAGTCTGGACTACAATGGACAGCAGAATACGGGGGATTTGCATGAAAGACAAGGAAAGCCAACTCAGGGCCCTGGTAGAGGAGCTCGGCAAGATACGGGGCAGGCACACCGAGCTCGTGACGGTTTACATACCCGCGGGATTCAACCTGAACAAGGTAGTCGAGCAGATAAGGTCAGAACAGGGCACTGCACAGAACATAAAGAGCAAGCAAGTCAGGAAGAACGTGGTGGGGGCGCTGGAGAAGATACTCCAGCACATGAAGCTGTATAAAAAGACGCCGGACAATGGCCTGGCCATATTCTCGGGCAACGTCTCAGACAGGGAGGGTGTGACCGACCTCGAGATATGGGCAGTGGAGCCGCATGAGTCCATAAGGACAAGGCTCTATTGGTGCGGCCAGAACTTCATAATGGAACCGTTAAGTGACATGATAAGGGAGAGGGAGATATACGGACTGATAGTCCTTGACAAGTCCGATGCGACAATAGGCATAGTCAAGGGGAAGAAGATAGAGAAGCTCAAGGAGATGGACTCCCTGGTACCGGGAAAGACAAAGGCAGGGGGCTGGAGCCAGGCCAGGTATGCAAGGGTGAGGGAGGGCCTGCTCAATGACTTCCTCAAGAAGATTGGCGAGGTAGCGTCGTCTAAGTTCAGGGAATACAGCGACCTGCAGGGAATCATAATAGCAGGACCGGGGCCCACAAAGGAGCAGTTCGCAGAAGGGGAGTTCCTCAACTATGAAATCAAAAAGAAGGTCCTTGGCGTGGTCAACACATCATATACAGGGGAGTATGGCCTCAGGGAAACATTGGAGAGGGGCAGGGACCTCATATCAGAGGCGTCGATAATAAAGGAGCAGCGGGTGCTTGAGAGGTTCTTTGACGAGTTCGGCAAGGACTCCGGGCTGGCTGTGTATGGTTTCAAGGAAATTGTGGAGGCGCTGGAGTCAGGCAACATGGAACTCCTTATATTGTCAGAGGGTTTTGACTGGGTCAAGGCAGGGTTTGAGTGCAGTTGCGGATTCAAGACAACCAAGGCTCTGGACAGGCAGCAGCTTGATGAGCAGAGATGCCCTGAGTGCAACTCCAGGATGGAGGTCACGAGCGAGAAGGAGCTGACAGAGGAGCTCATAAAGCTTGCAGAGAACATGTCCACCACTGTTGAGATTGTGTCATCGAATGTCGGGATGGGGGAGCAGGTAAAGGAGCTTGGGGGAATAGTCGGTATCCTGAGGTACAAGAAGAGGTGAAGTGTTTGCATCTCTCTGGTGGCTGGCTTATGTGACTTGCCTTGAGCGGATTCTCCTGGCCTGCTCATCGAGCTCCTTTTTCATTTTCTCTCCATCGTCCCTGCTAGAGAAGTTGTCAATCCGGGACGCAAGGCTTATCTTGGAGGACACGAGCCTGGCCATCTTGCCCCTGAGCTCCCTGGGCGCTGCCTGTATCAGGGGATGGCCAAAGAGCACGCCGTACTTAGGGGCCTTTCCCTCGCCCCGGATGTGCCGGAAAAGGGCCTTCTCGGCACCCAGGAGCTGTATGGTGCTCGAAGGGAGCTTGGACAGCTTGTCGAGGCCACCCACAAGGACAAGCAACCTGGCCGCCAGGGAAGACCCGGCCACAGCCGATGTGTTGGGGATGGCGGTCCTGGTTATGTTCTCAAGGTATTTGCTGAGCCGCTTCCTGGTAGCGTAGAGGCCCAGCAGGCTCTTGGAAAACGCCTGGAGCTCCTCTATGTCGTGTTCTGAGAAATCCATGCCGGACGACCTGCCTGCCAGCTTCGCAAGCTCACTGTCCTCAAAGGATTCCCTTCTTCCGTGCCTGGCCACCAGCTCGACATATCTTTCGTGGCACTGTATCTTTGAGCTGGCCTCTGGGAAATGGAGGCCGTACCACTCCCTCAGTTTCTCAGAGAAGACATTGAGCTCCTTTTCAAGCTCATCCATGACAGATGCCACGCGCATGATTATCTGGTCGCGCTTCTCCCTCCTGAGCTCGGTCTTTGTCAATTCGATATTGACCTTGGAGAGTATCTCGTTCAGTTCGGCCTGGGAGGACACCCATCTCAGGTCAAGGGCCAGCTTCCTGTAGGAGCTCTGCATGGTCTCCTCTCCCACATGGTCCTTTTTGCGGATGCATGTCATTCCTTTTACCTGCTTGTCCTTGGACCATACAAGCTCCCTGTAGCCCTTCTTAGAGAGCTCACTGATTATATCGAGTTCCTCCGGAAGGATTTCGCCTGACCTGGATTTTCTCAGCCTGCCCGCTATGGCATCGGGCTTCTTGGGAAAGAGCCTGTATTCTATGGGTTTGCCTGAACTGTCAAAGGCAAACACTCCCAGTATCCCTGTGGCAAGGTGAGCTCTCATATATATCAATCCATGTGTTTGATGAGGGGGGCCGGACTTCCGAGGAAGGTGGCTGGAACAAAGTGGAAGCCATCTCCTTTTTGCTTGAGCTTTTTCCTGAAAAAAGCTCATTTCGAACCGACGAAGGCACTAAGCCACAGGGTCCTAAGCTTGGCATCACAGGTTCTAGGAACCTATAATCCTGCCCCTTTGACCACTCGGGAACCCCCTCTGTCTGATGTATATGGTTGCGTCGCTGGTTTTAAATCAGTATGCACCATGCAGCTCCTAAATACACTCGAGTGTTGTTGGTTAGGCATACTTCAAAAACATGCGGCATTATCCACTGGTTAACCCCGGTGGTTTTAGCTTTGTGTGGTATATTTTAATAAAAGTATGTGGGGGGCCGGACTCTCGCCAGCATCTTTCAAGAAGATGCTGGAGCCAGAAGGAGTTGCCCACTCAATATTGTTCGGGGCAACTTCCATTTACTGGAAGCAGGTTGGAATGAAATGGAAACCTGCTCCTTTTGGCCCACGGCTTTTCTTGAAAAGGCCGTGTTTCGAACCGACGAAGGCACTAAGCCACTAGGCCCTGAACCTAGCCCCTTTGACCACTCGGGAACCCCCACAGACCAGATTGCGGGTGTTGCCGCAAGCCGATATGCAATCTTAGGGTTTCGCCAATATATATGAATGCTCCCGGCGGGATTTTCACGCTGCTGCCTGCTCCATTGCCTGGGAGCAGGCCGGTAGAGGGTATGGCATGCAGACTTGCGTCCGAAGCCCTCTGCGGTTTGAACCCGCGTCACAGGCTTTCCCTGCTCTCACTGTTCCCTCGTGGGAACTCGAATCTTTCGAGCCGAACCCGAAAGGCCTGGATCCTTGACCGGACTAGACGACAGGAGCATTGCTATGGATATTCGATGTTTGTTTATATATATGTTGTTCTGCCAAGGAGGGGTGTTTTGCGGATGGGCCGGGGCGGATTCGAACCGCCGATCTTCGCCATTTTGAGCCCTTCCTGGTTTCAGTGAAGGGTTCGTCAAGGCGACGTCCTTTTTGGGCCAATCCCTCCCCGAGGGGAAGAAGACTAACCAACTAGACCACCGGCCCCTGGTATTTCTGTTATCGTCTGTGTTTAAACCTGTTTTCATGGGCCAGGGGAGACATTCAGTTCTGCTGGGTGTGCCATTGTGCTCTTTAGAGTATGCGCCAGCAGCGCATTCGAACTCCCGATCTCTGCCGTGTGAAGGCAGCGTCCTTTTTGGGCCAATCCCTCCCAATGGGAAGAAGACTAACCAACTAGACCACCGGCCCGATATGCCAGATGATAATAAATATAAAGGAGAAGTTTTAATAAGTATTATGAGACCCGTTGTCATGTCTGCGCTCGTCCTGGGCATGATTGTGCTGGCAAGCGGCTGCACGCAGACAGGGGATTCGAATGGGAGCGGTGATAGCATGGCCAACGGGATAGCTGTTTTTGATACGAACCACGGAACATTCAAGGTAGAGATGTTCGAGGACAAAGCACCAAAGACAACAGGAAATTTCATCAGCCTGATCGGGAAGGGTTTCTATGACGGCATCGTATTCCACAGGGTGATAGACGATTTCATGATTCAGGGAGGGGACCCGAACGGTGACGGGACAGGCGGCCCGGGATACACCATAGATGACGAGTTCGGGGAGGGCCTGAAGCACGATTCAGAAGGCATCCTCTCGATGGCGAACAGTGGGCCGGACACAGGAGGCAGCCAGTTCTTCATAACGCTGGCGCCCACACCATGGCTCGACGGCAAGCATGCCATATTCGGCAAGGTTGTGGAGGGCATGGATGTTGTCAGGGATATAGGCAAGGTACAGACAGACCAGACGAACAGGCCGCTTGAGCCTGTTGTGATAAACAAGATATCCCTGGAATAAAATAAGCGCCAGGGACCCAGCTTACGAGAACCTTCCGGCTTCAGCAAGCTGGGGAGCAACTTGAAAATCTTACAGCTTAACAAAGAAAATAAAGCGCCGGGGACAGGATTTTCACACAGCAACCTACCCTCATGGGAGTAGGCCGGTAGAGGGCATGACATGCAGACTTGCGTCCGAAGCCCTCTGCGGTTTGAACCTGCACGTCCTTTCGGACACCAGATGTCTCGCGTTCATGCCCCCTCAGGGGTCACAACATCCAGGCCTCAAGTCTGGCGCGTTAGCCGTTCCGCCACCCCGGCAGGCATGCACTGTGCTATAGAGCATTTTTGATATTTAAAAACATTCTAGCCAAACATCGCATATGGCAGCCATTATCATAGTCCCCACGTCGCACATCGCAAAAGAGAGCATAAGGGCTGTCGAGGAGGTAATTGGCCGTGTGGTGCCTGACTGCGTTGCGGTGGAACTGGACATCAACAGGTTCATGGCAATGGAGGGCAGCGAGGCCTCTGCGTGGCAGGCACTGAAGCGTCTGGGTCCCTGGACATTCCTGATGTTCATTGTCCTCAAGAAACTCCAGTCGTGGCTCGGCCGCAAGGCAGGCATAATGCCTGGCTCTGACATGCTGATGGCAGTAAGGGCTGCAGAGCAACAAGGCATACACGTGGAATTCATAGACAGGGACATCACCATCACGCTCGGGAGGCTGAAGGGAATCGCATGGAAGGAGAAGGTCAGGCTCCTCCTCTTTGTGTTAAAGGGGCTCACACTGGACAGCATGCTGACCAAGACAGGCCGCGGAAAGAATGTCATGATTGATATCAAGAAGGTCCCCCCCAAGGAGATTATAGAAGAGGTCATAGCAACACTGAAGACGGAATTCCCGGGGATTTACAGTGCTCTGGTAGCGGAGCGGGACGCCTATATGGCAAGGAGGCTTGCGGTGCTGGCCACCCGGTTTGGAAAGACGGTCGCGGTTGTCGGGGCGGCTCATGCCACAGGCCTGGAAAGAATCCTGAATGAGGCAGGATGCAAAAACCAAAATCCGTAAATTATCTGTTTCCCCGTCGTGGCTATGCTTTCGATTTGGGGACCGGGTGGACGCATTCAATAAAAAGAAGGATGAGATGCTCAGGAATTTCTATATTATGCCAAATACCTCCCTGAGATTCACGTCCGTGTTCACGCAGCCGTCCCTGGAGAGCTGAATCTCCTGTATGGGTATGCTAAGTTCCTCTGCCGCCATGACAAGCTCCTTGAGACAGGCCACCCCGAGGACGGCCTTTGGCTTGTGTTTCTCTATTATTTTGAATACCATGGAACCGCCAGGCACGACAAACACACTGTAGCCCAGGGACTCTGCCCTCTCCTTTATCTTGAAGACCTTACATGTCTTGTGGCCGCTGCACTTCATGCACATCCACCCAGCCGGGCCCAGGACAGCCTTGCAGGTCCTGGAGTTCCTCAGGCACTGGGGGAGGAATACTGCCTTGTGCTTGGGGGATATCCTCCTGAACATGTCACGGTATAGGGAGTTCTTGAGCTCCACATAGAGACTGTCTATATTCTCGGGCTTTACGCCAATATAGTTCAGTGTGTTCTTGAGCGCCTTTCTTGTGCTGAGGTCAGCGCCCGTGCTTAAGAGCTTCTGTATAAGGGTTCTCATCCAAGGGACCTCCCATCGAGTTCCAGCAGTCTCTTGATTCTCTCCCTGACAGGCGGATGGGTTGAGAAGAGGCCGGTGAACCTGTCCTCATAGAAGGGATTCGCTATCCACATATGAG
>DAOVFN010000064.1 GCA_030672885.1 Candidatus Aenigmatarchaeota archaeon
ATGATAGCTGGGAAATCTGGAGATCGTGGGTTCAAAATAAGCTTTTTTCGTACCCTCAGGGGCACAAGAGAAAAAGCTTAAGCAAAAAGGAGCTTCACTTCGCTGTCGCTCCGTATCGCTTCCAAACAGAAAAAGCTTATGGGAATCCCACCACCGGCATCAATTCATTTTCCTGAAAGAAGTGCTATTAAGAATAAACAACGAGACTTCGGTTCAGCGCCTTGGGGGCAGCACCCATCATTGCCTCTGGTTCAAATGATTCCTGTTTGTGGGCATGTAACGCGTTTAGGAGGTTTCTCCTTCGCTTACAATTCCTTTATCTTTGCTGAAACAAAGTCCTTGATTTCCTGCTGGTCCGGTATCGCAAGGCTCTTCTTGAACCTCTTGGTGCCGTCAGGCAGAAAGAAACCCCTTGAAATGGCCATGAACTCGTTCTCGCCTTCGTCAGCAATTGCCTTCTTTCGGGCGATCTCAAGAAAGTTGTTCTTTCCGAACTTTATCTCTTCGGACTTTACTGTCTGGAATTCTACCATGGTATTACCTCCTGTTGTGGTTTGTGTTTTTCAGTTTTGCTAGAGGGTTTAAATAGTTAACGGTCGTGCGTCTTCCTGGCTGGCCAGGTGAACCATATCTTTAAAACGCAGTGGCCGATATATTTTTCAATGAAAGCCATAATACTTGCCGGCGGATTCGCGAAGAGGATGTGGCCCCTCACACTCGAGAGGCCCAAGCCACTCCTTCCAGTAGCAGGCAGGCCTGTAATAGAGCACCTTCTGGACAAGCTCGTCCAGATAGGGGAGATAGACACGATTTACATAACCACGAACAAGCGATTCGAGCCTGCCTTCAGGGAGTGGCTGGGCAGCGCCGGCCATGAAAGGGACATAAGGCTCGTTATCGAGGACACCAGTTCAGAAGAGGAGAAGCTCGGCTCGATAGGGGCCATGAAGCACATAATAGACAAGGAGGGGATAGATGATGATGTGCTGTGTGTCGGGGGAGACAATCTTCTTGAGGATGGTTTCCACGGTTTCCTGGAGTTCTTCAGGAAGCAGGACAGCATGGTATTCGGCCTCCATGAAATGCAGGACAGCTCTAACCTTTCCAGATACGGCATAACATCCATAGACAAAGCAAACAGGGTGGTGGACTTCGAGGAGAAGCCCGAGCAGCCCAAATCGAATCTCGTGTCCACAGCAGTCTATGCAATCCCGAGGGGCGGGCTTGGCCTTATAGATGAATACCTCTCCGGCATGAACAATCCAGACGCTTTCGGCCACTTCATATCATGGCTTCACAAAAGGAGCCCCGTGTTCGGCTTCGTGTTCAGGAACAGGTGGTTCGACATAGGCTCCCTCGAGACCTACCAGAAGGCCAATGAGTTCATGAGCCTTTCTTTGCCAGAGTCCCGAACACCCGGGCTTCCCCACCATGGCCAGACAGGGAATGAAAGTGCAGACTTCTTCAGGAAGCCCCCGGGAAAGAAACAATAAAACAACCTATCCTATCACAGTGCCCCTGAAACCCCTTCCTGACAGGTACTTGTCAAGGTTCCTGATGTCATTGCCGTCCATGATCGCTACCTCCAGGCCGAGTTTCTGGGCCTCTCTGGATGCAACCGGGTCAAAGGGCAGGTTCGCCCCCGGATCCCACTTGTTGCCCACGATTTTCCTGAATTCCCTCCAGGACAGCTCCTTGAGGGGCCTGGCATCTTTGTGGTATTTCGGGTCCTTGTCATAGACGTACCTTATATTGGAGAGGTTGGCCAGCCTGTCCGCCTTGAAGGCCCTTGCCACGAGCACAGCGTCCTTGTCAGTGGAGCACCCGGGCTTCCATCCAGCCCCTATAAGAATCTTCTTCCTTGACACGAGCTTCTCTGTCGGGTTCACTATGATTTCGTGGTGGGCATGGCCCTTGAACATGGTCTTGAGAAACTGCGCATTGAATATCGTGGAATGTATGCCCAGCCAGTCCAGGTCGGTCTTGGTGAGCTTCGATATCCTGGCCGCGGCCTTCTGGTACCTTCTGCAGGTCTTCCCGCCGCCTGTTATTATTATGAACCGCTTCCCCCTGCGCACGTGCTTCAGGATGAGTTCCCTGAACCTCTTGAGAAACCTCACGTCCACCTCGTCAGGGACTATTATCGAGCCGCCCAGGCTGATTATGACAGTCTCCTGTTCTTGGGACATCGTATCCATAAAGAATTGTGGCAACTCCCTTATATCTCTTTGGCACCTAAGCATCCAGGAGGTTATGGTTCAGCGCCCGGACAATGCCGTGGCCGCGCGTGCCTGAATACCTGCCCGTCCCAGCGCTCTGTGGCATGGTGAAGTCAAGCACAAATCTATCGCACAGCGCTCCCTGCGCTTTAAGGGATGCACTCGGCAGGCTGCCGGGGAAACATACGTTTGACTCTGCCTAATCTATTTAAAAATCATGCCAGCATATTAAACCTGTAATACCTTCTGACAGGCCGATATTATGGTGGATAACAAGGCTTCTTCATCGGAGAGAAAGACTGAGTTCGTCACGAGATTCAAGGAGCTGCTGCACAAAAAATACAAGAAAGCCCTGAACAAGGCAGCCCTTGAGGAGACCGCCATGGTCGTGGAATTCCCTGCCATGAGCAAGTTCAGCTACGAACTGGGCGAGGCGCTCCTGGATGATCCTGATTTTGTCTTTGACATCGCCAAGGAGGCAGTCGAATCTCTGGAGCTCTCTGGGCCGGTGACAGTCAGGTTCATGGGCATCCCTGACATGACCTCAATCAGGGACCTCAGATCCAAGCACATCAGGAAATTCCTCTGCGTAGAGGGGACCGTCAGGCGCGCGTCCGAGATAAGACCCGAGATACAAAAGATACTGTGGGAGTGTCCTGAATGCAGCGACATAATCGAGGCATATTCAGAAGTGGGAATGATAAGAAAGCCCTTTGCATGCAAGTGCGGCAACAGGAGCGGGTTCATAAAAAAAGAGGTAGTCCTTGCCGATACCAGGTGGCTGACCATAGACGAACCCTTTGAGCTCACAGAGGGTGACAGGCCCTCCCAGATGAACGTCGTGCTTACGGACGATCTTGTCTCCCCTAACGGAAGGCGCATGACCGACCCGGGCAACCGCATAAAGGTGACAGGCGTACTCAGGGAGACCCCCAAGGGCAAGGCATTCTCTTCAAAACTGGACTTCTTCATAAGCGCCAACCATGTCGAGGCCACCGAAGTGGGGTGGCACATGCTCGATGTCACCGATGAGGACAAGGAGACCATCAGGGAACTTGCCAAGAATCCCAAGATATACGAGCTCCTGGTCGACTCCCTGGCCCCGAGTCTCTACGGCCTCAGGGAGATTAAAGAGAGCATAATACTCCAGCTGTTCGGCGGCGTTCCCAGGACGCTCAGGGACAAGACGAACATAAGGGGGGACATCCACATACTTCTCATAGGGGATCCTGCTTCAGGGAAATCTCAGCTACTGAAGCTGATGCCTGAGATTGTGCCAAGGGGCAAATACGTCTCCGGCAAGGGCACAACCGGCGCCGGCCTTTGCACAGTATATGACAGCCTTATCCAGCTGGAAGACGGAAGCCTGGTGAAGATAGGAGAACTTGTAGAAAGAGAGCTTAATGAAAACCAGAAGGAGCACGAGCCTGGCATTGCAATAGCCAAAAAACCAACCCCCAGAAAGATACTAAGCCTGGCCAAAGATAATGCCAAACTTAAAACAATGAAGATTACACAGTACTGGAAACTGAAGGCCCCAAAGAAGCTAGTCAAGATAACAACAAGAAGCGGCAAGGGGGTCACAGTCACGCCCGATAACCCGATACTCACGATAAACAATGGGAACCTGGAATGGAAGAAGGCAAGGGACCTTGCAGAAAAGGACTTTATAGCTTCATCCCGAAGAATTCTTCCCTCTACCAATAAAAGCATCTCCTTAACAAACATGATAGACGACTCTTCGCATTTACTAAATGTACATGAAGCTATACAAGAGATTTCAAACAAAATAAAAGAAAAGGGGACAGTCAGGAATTTTTCTGCGAAACTCGGAATCGATGAAAACAAACTATACCATTTTTGGGCAAGAGAAGATGCAGTTGGAAGCCCAACAATAGGTGCCTTCAAAAACCTGTGCTCAGAACTCGATATAGCCCCCGATTCAATACTACCCCAAAGTATGAAACTATCTCAATATCACGGCCATGAAATTAAACTTCCTAAGCAACTAAACGAAGATTTCATGTATATTGCAGGTCTTTTGGCAGGTGACGGGAGCATAAGCAGAACGGGATACGGAGGCTTTGATATAAAATTCTCCAATTCAGAAGACTGGTTGCTGGAAGAATTCGGAAGGTTGTGCAGAGAGAATTGCATAGCACCAAGACTTGAAAAATCCAGGAACAGGATACCTTGCCAGAGGTTCAGGTCAAAGATATTTGCAAACATAATGAGCAATTTTGGGATTCCGCATGGAAAAAAGGCAAGAAACCTCCACATAACCAAATTACTCTACTCTCTTCCCAATAATCTAGTAGCCAGCTACCTTCAGGGAGTCTTTGATGCAGACGGTAGCGTCTACATAAGGACTTCTGGG
>DAOVFN010000106.1 GCA_030672885.1 Candidatus Aenigmatarchaeota archaeon
GAGCCAATTATTCTTTAGCGATTCTTGGAATGAGTTTTGTTTATCGTGGTAGTGGTCGCTTCCTTAACCTTGGACCCTCAGAAGAACGAGAAGCTCCAATAGTTCCAATAAGAGTGAATGCTAAATACATAGATGATACTATCTAATTATTTCTTAAGGGGCTTTCCATTAAGAACCCAAAATTACGCCTAATGGATGTTTCATATGTTCGGCTATCAGGAGCCCTCTGGTTTTTGTGCACTCTGATCAGGTCCTTTTTGTGCCTCACAGCGGGTTCGAACTCAGGCAGGAGCTTTATGGCATCTTTTTTTGGGCAGCATGTGACAGGTCTCCTCGCGCTGGCCACAGAACAGGCACTTTTCCAGGGCGCTTGCAATCAGTCCCATTCTCCCCTCCTGAACCGCCCGATTACATCTGAGTGCCCGAGCTTGTTGACAATCTCCCATGCCCTCATGTAGTCAAGATTGGTCGTGGCAAGGCTGCCGGAATCATCCGGGGAACCGAGGTGTTTTGAGCAGACTTCCCTGTATATCGCGTTCACAGGAACCATATAGGACACCTTTACACCGTCCTCTCTCAGTGAGCTGAACATGCTCTCCCAGAAGGCTCCCCTGGCCCTGAGGTTCATGTCGTGCATGAGGAGCCTCTCAACCAGCATATAGGCAAGCTTCTCTACAAAGAGACCCGCCTGGCCCTTGTATACAGGAAGGGTGAGGGGATCGGACATGGGAACACCCCTGCCCACCACGTAACAGACCATTGCATCCTCCCTCCATGGAAGGCCCGATATCCTGGACATCGAATTGAGCAGGGCGCGCTGTTTTGGTTTCCAGGCATCCCTCACTTCAGTGATGTATTCCCTGATTTCATCCCCCGAGGGATAGAGGGGATCGGTAAAGCGCAGCCTGTTCTCCTGGTCATATGTCCAGGAGTGCCTGAACTCCAGCCTGGGAACCCTCGCGGGTTTGGTTTTCCTGGGGGTCTTCCTGGCTACCATAACAGCACCCTCACGAGGTCTATAAGGGCAACGGCCCCGAATACCCACGCCACCCTCAGGACATGGTCCACCCTGAGCCTGGCAAAGACCACCCTTGACAGCGTGACCAGGAACAGGAGGGCAAGGCTCTTTACCAGGAAGGCCAGAATATCTGGTGAGCCTCCCATGAACAGGGCCACCCCCAGGCTTATGAGAACAAAGAGCTTCACGAAATGAGTGAGCTCTATAAAGGCGAGCCGGGTTCCAGTGTACTCTGTGCAGTATCCGGCGACGATTTCCTGGTGCGCCCCAGGCACATGGAACGGCGGAGTCTCGGTCTTGGCCAGCGCCGCCGCAAAGAATGCCAGGAACGCGAACGGGAACATTCCCGCCAGCCAGGTCCCGCCAAGCTGGTAACTGCTTATGGTCAGGGGATTCATGCTACCCACAAAGAGGGCAGGCACCATGATGGATATGATAAAGGGTAACTCGTATCCCACTGCCTGGGTAATCTTTCTCACAGAGCCCACTATACCAAAGGGATTCGATGAGACAAAACCGCAGAGATAGAGCGCGACAGAGCTCATGGCCAGGAAATAGAATATTATCAGGAGGTTTGACTGGAAGGGCAGTGCCATCATCCCGCCCATGGGCACCATGAGCCCCGCCACAATCACCGAGGCCAGGGCAACAGCGGGCCAGAGCGTGAACCCGGGCTTGGCCTGCTCCGGGATTATGTCCTCTTTGCCAAGGAGCTTGAGCGTGTCCAGAATGGGTTGCCACACAGGCGGGCCTATCCTGCTCTGCATCATGGCAGCGAGCTTCCTCAATATGCCTGAATAGACAAGGCTGAACAGGAGTATGAACGCAATTCCCGGATAGACCAGAATCTCAAGAATCATCTTTCCGGCCTCCCATCACTGCGCTTCTTGATCCATGCCTCATTGCATCCACCATTGTCCATGTGCAGCATCCACGGCGAGCGCACCGCTGCGTAATTTATGAGCATGCCCCCGAGCCTGAAGAGGGATGCGCATGCCCCCATGGATTTCCCTACCATAACATCACCATGAACACGGCCATGATGGCAGTGCCTATTATTATCCATGCAATGTAATCCGAGAGCTTTCCGGAGTGCGCCCTGGCCAGCGCTCCTGTCCTGAGGAACCTGAGCATGTAATTATAGTAGCTGTCCTGGGGAACATTGAGCTCCTGGGGAACGGCATCCATGCCGCACGCGAATATCCTCGATTTCTCTCTTCTTTTGGGCGGCTTTCTTGAAGACTCGAGCACCACCCAGAGCAGGGCAAGCACTGCCACGAACACCGCAGCCAGGTACTGTATCATCAACAGGTCCCCTGTCATATATGCACCCCCTGTATATACATGGCGCTGTCCAGTCCGCTTGCCATCATATTGGCTGCTTCGATACCAATCCAGGGCAGCACGCCCAGCACTATAACAGCTATAGTGAGCACCACTATGGGAATCTTCATGCTCATGGGAATCCTTACGTCCACACCGCCCTTGCCGGGATTTCCTGAAAATATCACGGAATACGCCTTGAGCCCATATGCCAGGGTTATGGCCGATACCAGCACGGCCAGCAGGGTCAGGACAGGACTGAATTCCAGTGCGGCCATGTATATGAGCCATTTGCTTGCGAACCCACTGAACAGGGGCACGCCAGCCAGCGCCAGCACTCCTGCAAGGAAGCAGAATGAAAAGAGCCTGTCTGACTTGAGCACGCCCGAGAGCCTGTTGAGGTCGCTCGTGCCGGCCAGGTATATCACAATGCCTGAGCAGAGAAAGAGCAGCCCCTTGATTATGCCCTGGTTGAGCATATGGAACAGCCCGCCCACGATGCCAAGCTGTGTCCCGAGGCCCAGGGCAAGCCCTATGTATCCCATCTGGCTCACACTTGAATATGCAAGCATCCTCTTCAGATTCGACTGCCTGAGTGCGCACACCCCGCCCATCACCATAGAGGCAGTGCCCATGATGACCAGCGTGTTAAGGAATATGGCAGGCGCCGAGAATACTACAAAACCCAGGCGTATGATTGCGTACATAGAGACGTGTATCACGAGCCCGGAAAGCACCGCGCTTATGGGGGACGGGGCAGCCGGGTGGGCGTCGGGCAGCCAGGTATGGAAGGGAACAAAACCAGCCTTAATCGCGAGACCCGCTATTATCATGCTGAATGCCACCGGAACAGCAGGACTCGCCACACCCGGGAGCCTGGCCGCGACATCCGCCATGTTGAGGCTTCCCGTGAGGCCATAGATGAACGCGATGCCTATGAGGAGGAGCGACGTCCCCAGGGAACCCATTATAAGGTATTTTATGCCAGCTTCCAGGGATTCGGGTC
>DAOVFN010000119.1 GCA_030672885.1 Candidatus Aenigmatarchaeota archaeon
CTCTCTTGCGATACCCACCTTCTCGGTCCTCTTCCTTGTGCACCACCTCTTATTCAGGACCACTATCCTGTCTACCCTGAACCCCGCACTCTCGGCAATGCGGCAGAGCAGGACATCAGACTCCACCACGCTGCCGGGGAAGCAGCCGTTCCCCACCACGATACCGACCCTGGCCCCGGGCCTGCATACCCTGTGCATCTCCCTTATGGACTGCTCCATATCGACGAGATAGGGACAGGCCTCCTGGGGAAGGCCGTTCACGGTCTCTTCGCCGAGTGTTCCTGCCAGCCTGGCCGAGTCCCTTTCGAGCTTGCCCAGTTCCAGGCCGATAAATGTCCTGAGCGGCGGAACAGGGATCACATGCCTCAGAAAGAGCTCCTGCTCCACCTCGTATATCTTGGTGTACTCAATCTTGTTCAGATATGGCGGCGATGTCATTACAGCCTGCACCGAGGAGTCCTCGAGCCGGATGGCCCTTGCGTCCCCGAAATCCGCAATGGCCTTGGCCCCTGTCCTGGGAAACCCCTCGATATCCCTGAGCATCCTCCCTGTCTGGCGCTTCAGCATGCTCCTGATGGGCGGGACAGGCTTCTTCCTTATCTTGAGCACCGCCCCGTCCTTCCAGAGGTAGCTGGACTTAACAGCCACATTCATGAGCGCGAGCATCAAGAAGTCCCTGACATGGGGTTTCCTGACCTGGAGTATCCCGTCCCTATAGAACAGCACCTGCTCGAGCAGCCTTGGCGGAAAGGCCCTGTTTATGAGGGCGTGCTTCAGGCCCTTCCTGGGCCTCTGGTACTTGGTTCCAAGAATCTCGGACACCTCGTTCCTGAGCGCTTCTGTGTCATATGGCCTGAGCTTGGCCCGTGACGCGAACACCGATACAGGATTGACATCAAACCCCACGGAGTTCACGCCGGATTCCATGCAGGCCAGCATGGCCGTGCCCACCCCGCAGAACGGGTCGAGAACCCAGTCCTTCCTCCCGGGCGAGAACACCTGCAGGAGACGCATGACCAGCTCCCTTGAGAATCCCTCCTTGTAATAGAACCAGTTGTATACCGGAAGCCTCTTGTTTGGGATGAACGTGGCCAGGTGGCCCCATTCCAGCTTCTCCTGGATTTTGAACTGCTCAGCCATGTCTAATACTTATACAACGGTTAAATATGAAGCGATGCCCGAGCTTATGGGGGCGATTGGGCTGTGGAAGAAGGATCTTGGCATATCTCTGCCTTCATAGAATCCCTCCTTGTGAAATCTTGTCTGATGACGGTCTGGCATGCATATCTTCATAGTGTTTCCTGTCAAGACCATTCGTTTTCTACTTCGCACCAAATAAGCAGTTTCCTCTAGTATTGGTTTTTATATATAACCTATCTAATGATAATACAAGTAAATTATGGTGTTTAAGAAATGAAAGCAAAATATGTCCTTGGTATGAGCCTGGTTCTGACACTTCTATTATCTTCTATACAAGTAGCAGTTGCTCAAAGGCCTGAACTGCCAGATTCGGGAGTAACGCCTGATTCCTGGGCGTATGGATTCAAGCGATTCTCTGAAGGCGTGGGTATGTTCTTTGCATTCGATGAGTTGGCGAAGGCCGAGTTGCATGCGAATTTTGCGAGCCTGAGGCTCAGCGAAGCCAAAGCGATGGCTGAAAGAGGCAGACCGGAATTCGTTAGCAGCCTGGCAAAGGAATACGAGGACAACATAGATGCATCAAACGAGATAGCAGAAAGGGCCCGGCAGACTGGAAGGAACATAACAAGGGTCACCGAGCTAGTTGGTTTGGCAACCTCAGTCCATCTGGATGTGCTGGATGATGTTTATGAGAGGGTTCCTGAACAGGCAAAGGAGGCAATACTGAAGGCAAAGAACGCATCCATGAACGGTCATAAGAATGCCTTGAGGGTTCTCTCCGAAGTTAACGCAAGAATGGCTGCCGGCATAAGCCTGGATGCAATAGAAGGAAGGCTAAACAAGGCCAAGGAGAAGGCAGATGATGATGACAGCGAGGGCATCGAACATGCATTAGATGAATATGAAGAGATGGCTGAACTCGCAGAGGAGTTGGCGGAAAAGGATGAGGACGCCCTTGAAGATTTGGCCTCTGACCTGAACGAACAAATAGAAGATCTGGATGATATAGAAGACGGTGCACCAGCGGATGTGAAGGCAAGGGTCGAGGAGAAAAAGACCGCTTCCCTGGATAGGCAAAAAGATGTCATGAGAGACTTGGCCAGGACAAGGCCAGAAAGGGCTGCTGAAATAAACTTGAAGGCAGCTGAAAACAGATTGGATGAGGCAGAGGAGGAAGCAGAGGAAAACGAAGCCGATGAGGTTGAAGATGAAATCAGGGAATTCGAGAAGATTGTTGAATTCGGGAACGAAATATCCCAGATTGCCCAAGGACTGGGTAAGGACACAACAACCGTTGAGCAGCTGGTTGCGCAGGCAACATCCACTCACATGACTGTCCTGGCAGGGATTTACGAAAAGGTTCCTGAGAGGGCAAGGCTTGCCATTGAGAGTGCTATGAATGTTTCAGTGAGAAGCAGGGAAACAGCAATTGAAGCACTGAGGCAAATGAATGCCCTGGGCAACATTCTGGAAGAGATGCCTTTATCAGAAGAAATAAAGGGGAAGATACCTGAGAGCGTTCTAATAGGAAGGGGGAACTTCTCGCTGCTTGTTTCAGATGCTGAAGCGGACATTGCGGACTTTGACAGCCTGATAGTCACATTCTCAGAGGCAAGGATATTCAAGTCAGGAGAGTCTGCGGGCTTCAATAGGTTCACCTTGGATGAATCAGTTGACCTTACTCATGTTGTTGGTGAGAGTGCGATATCAGTTCTTGAAGTGAGCCTTGCTGATGGGAGTTACACAAAAGTGGAATTGTATGTATCCGAGGTAAACGGAATAGTCAATGACAGCAGCGTGAGTGTGATGGTTCCGAGCGAGAGGCTGCAGATTATAAGACCCTTTGTCATCAAGGCTGAGGAAGAAACGACATTCGTGTT
>DAOVFN010000092.1 GCA_030672885.1 Candidatus Aenigmatarchaeota archaeon
ATTGCCTATTATGACCGCGGACTCTCCCTGAACGTCACGAACCAATATGGCAGGGCAATCAGTGATTTCAGGAAGGCGATTGAACTCAGTCCGGGATATGTGAACGTCTACAGTGACCTGTCCACGCTCCTGTCCACCTGCCCTGACAGCAGATACAGGGACGGCATGCGTGCAGTGAAGCTCGCCAGGAAGGCCCTTGAAACCAAGAAGACATCGGCCGTTCTGGATACCCTGGCAGCTGCCTATGCCGAGGCTGACAACGTACGTGCAATTGAGACCGAGCAGCGGGCGATCAAACTCCTGATAAAGGAGTGCGGAAGCCTGAGTAAGCTCAAGCAGTACAATCTACGTCTGGAATCCTATAAAACCGGGAAGCCATGGCGTGACGCCACTAGCGGCAGTGAATAAAAAGAGGGGGATGCTGTTCATTCTGGGTGGCGGCATCCTCTTTTTTTGTATTGTCAACTTAACGGTGTCTACTCACCCAGGTAAGCTGACCCATAATGGTTTCCCTACCAGCATCAATGAAATAAAGCAAGTGTTAATAAACCCACATGACCAATAATATTCAGGCAACCATAAACATTTAAAATGGTAATGTTATTATTTATAAGTGACAAATAATATATGAGTGATGATATGACTGCAAAGAGAACCAAACCATCCAGGACAGCAGCCAGAAAAGCCAGCCCGTCCAGGGCCGCTGCAAGGGAACCCAAAGGGCCTGGCAAAAAGGTCATGACCCCCAAGAAGCCCAGACATAAGGGCATTGGCAAGAAGGAAAGGGTCGAGATTCTCAGGCAGTTCACCAAAGATGTCCTCAAGAAGTACGGCCCCATAATAAGGTCAATAGTCCTGTTCGGCTCCACTGCCCGAGGGGAATCCAGGATGGAGTCTGATATTGACGTATTTGTCATAATCGATGACACCAAGGGCAAGATCAGTCCATCGTTCAAGAGCAAGATAGAGAACGACCTCGATGTAATAGCCAAGAAGTGCAATAAGAACCTTTCGGTCCAGCAGCCCTATCTGCTCACAGAGTTCTGGGCCATGGTAAGGGATGGTCATCCCATAGTATTCAATTTCATCAGGGAGGGTGTTCCTGTCTTTGACAAGGACATATTTCTTCCAATAAAGCGCCTCCTCCAGATGGGAGAGATACGCCCCAGCAAGGAGGCTGTGGAAAAGTACATAGAGCGCGGCCCAAAGAGGATAAAGCGCGTAGAGAACGCAAAGATTTACATGGTTGTCGAGGACTGCTACTATGCCATGCTCGAAAGCGCCCAGGCTGTTATGATGTTCCTCGGAAGGGTTCCTCCTAGGCCGAGCGACGCCCCTAACATACTCAGAAAGACGCTTGTGGAGATGAAATTCATCACTGATGCAGATGTCAATGTCCTTGAGGATATAATAGACATCAGAAAGGGTGTCGAGCACAAAAAGATAAAGAAGATGTCCGGCCATGATGTTGACGAGTGGATAAGGAAGACCAGGGCATTCGTCAAGAAGATGCAGGGCCTCATAGTCAAGATAGAGGTTCTCAAGAGGGAGGGTATAGTTGAGAAGTCGCACCAGATAATGAGCGAGACCACCCTCACTCTGCTCAAGTCCCTCAAGAAGAAACCCAGCAAGGCAGGCCTGGTCAATGATTTAGAGTTATTTCTTGTGAAACCAGGGCTTGTACCTGACACATATCTGGATGTTCTCAAGCGTCTCGACGAGATGAAAGATGTGGTCAAGGCAGGCAAGGTCATGGACCTCCCGAAGCAGGAAATCCTGATGCACAGGGAGTATGTCAGGAAGTTCATCCACGAGGCAGGCAAGGTCCTCAAGAAGCGGCCTGGAAGGCATGGCTCGCTGGACAGCATGGATGACAAAAATGACATCTAGAACCCTTTTACTGCTCCCTTCACCGCCAGCTAACCACATGGCAGATTAGCTACAACGAATTCTAATAGACGACAAAAGCGTTCACGGAAAAGTTTCTTTCTGGCTTGCCCAGAAGCGTTAGCATGCACTGTGTTTTCTCTATTGGTAACCCGTTAAGTTGACAATAAAAAGGGAAAGGATGACTCAAACACAAAAACCATCCTTTCCCCCTCAACACACCCTTTCATTCAACATTACCGTCCATAATGATACCCTCCGGCAGTAAATGAAGGACTTCCAGTATCTTCCCAAGACCCGTCAAAAGCGTATCCACTTGGGTATCTATAGGGTCCTGCTACCCCTGCACTGGTGTAAAGCCCAGCAGAAAACTCCACATGTCTTGGCGGACGACTGGCATAAACCACTCTGGTAGAGGCTCTTTCACAGCGAGTCTGGCAATTTCACTGATGTCTTCATCCTCCATCTTTTCCGTTGCCGCTTTGAGTGCAGTATTAAGCTCATCAGCAGGGTAGCCGAAGTCCTTCACCATCCAGCGCGCTGAATCAAGGCAGGCAAGCCAACCCTTCTTGAGATCTCGTATACATTCAATACATTCCCCGAATTGCCTGTCCCTGGACCGCTGCTCGCCCTCTTTGGCTGCTGCATCCACTTCACTGGCTGAGAGGTTGTATTCCTTGCCATGCTGGCTGACCATCAGTTCGGCAATGCGCTTGTGCACGAACCATTCCTTTCCGCCATCCCGGACAGAGTCAAGGACCTTTGCGAACCTGGCCTTGCGACCATTTGCCTCAGCCTCTGTCACCCTTTCAGTGGGGTAGCCGCGCTTCTCGGCAATCTTCATGGCACTCCCTCTAGCTTTCAGCTTGCCTCCGGCTATCTCTGAAAGGACCTCTTCGAACATCCTCTCCCAGAAAGCGGTCACTTCTTGTTCAAGGAGAGCTTTGTCGAAGCCGAACCTCTCGGCAAGCTCCAGGGCGAGGGCTTCGATCTCGTCTCCCTCATACCGAGCCCAGTAGTCGTCTTTCTTGATGAAGCAATTGATGATTTGATTGTACCTGTTTTCAGCGCCCTCGTTTACTGCAGAGGACAGCCACGACAGACACTCTTCAGGAAGACCATGCTCTTTCGCGTATTCCTGGGCATTTTTCTCCTGTTTCTCCAGGCAATTCATTTGCCTGAAGTTACCATCTCTTATGTTTGCGAGATGGTATGTTACATAATACCTCTCTTCATTTGTGAGGGTGCCGGTTTCTTCGGGAACCGAACTCTCGGTGACTTGTTCAGGCCGCTGCGCCCGCATCAACAAATAGTAGGCACAGGTCACGATCAATACGCTGACTAAAATGATAGTTACTTTTTTCATCTCGTTTCTCCATTTCCCCAGTCCTGGGGCAGGTGTCTAATGACCAGGTTCTGTGTTTTTGCGGATTGTGTTCAGGTTATCGTTGATTCGGAATACCACGATTATTATCTCGCAGCAAATCCTCCCTCTCCAGCAGATGCAGGGGGAACTATCTCTGGAGATGGAAATACAAAAATCAATAAGACTGTACACAATAGGCAACAAATTAATGCTGTAATCCTTTTTATCTTCATTCCTCCTCCCCAGCCTTAAGCCGGTAAATAAAATTTTTCAAGAATTCGTTCGCGAGAATCCCAGAGACAACGGAAGTCTCCCAAAATCAGTGTATATTTAGAGCCCATGCTAAGCAAGCCTGTTCCTTTTTATTTGCGTGCATGGTGCGGCTTTTGTTTTGCGGCACCTGCATCACGGGACCAGGATGTCCTGTGGAACCCTTTGGTTGCT
>DAOVFN010000134.1 GCA_030672885.1 Candidatus Aenigmatarchaeota archaeon
CATACACACGTCTGTAAAGATTGCGCCCGTATGCCCAAAGAGGACCGGGAAGCGATAGAACAGAAAGATGAGATATTTGGTTTTCTCCGGCAATCACACATTTCGGAAAAGAATGTATCCCGCCTGAAGACACTGTCGCAGTCCCAAAACCTCAGAATTGCTGAATTGGCGAGCATAGTGCTGCAGGTTGCTAGTGTCAAACCATACAAGAAGAGACGATTGAAAATCTTGGCTCGGGAGCGGAGTAGTAGGAAAGGGGACGTTGTTGAATTTGTTGAATAACTATCGCGATAACAGATGATAAGTCAACGAATTCAACAATGTCCCCGATTTCCCCCCAACATAGTATCAAGTCATATGAAAAAGGCTAGAGTATACTCCTGTCATTGCAAGGGGAGCGAGGCGATTTCGATCACAGCAAGGGGCTGTTCCAATTTCCCCTCCTTAGCCAGTATGAGGGCATCCTGTAATTCTTCAAAGGAGAAGAGGCTTGCTCCGACTCTCGACTCCAGCTTGTCAACAATCTCGAAAAATCCTTCTGCATCAGATTTGTTCAGGTTATAGAGGGTCCTTATGGAGCGCCCCCAGAGATTTTTGCTGTAATTCTCAATAACAATCGGAGATGCGCTCACAGGTGCCAGCACTACGGTTCCACCTCTTTCGACCTGAGAAAGGGCCGGCTCAACCAGGTTTCCCGCAGGAGGGAAAATAATGGCCGAGTCTAATTGGCAGGGTAGCCCCTCTTTTGATGCGTCGGCCGCCCATTTTGCCCCCGCCTTCTTAGCGCCTTCGATATTTTTTGGAGATCTGGTGTTCACGTATGTCTCTATGCCCATAGATTGAGCTATTCCTAAAACAAAATAAGCCGTGGGGCCGAATCCGTAAATTCCCAACTTGTCTCCCTCTTGGGCCTCTGTGAGTTTAAAGGCTGCATATCCGGCTATGCCGGGGCACATGAGCGGTGCGATCTCAGAAGGCTCCAATCGGACATCATTTAAAGGCAAGGCATACTCTTCTGGGATGGTTACATACTCTGCGTATCCACCATGGGTGTGCCAGCCCGTGCATTTGATCTGGGAACAGAAGTTTTCTCTCCCTGATAAGCAGTACTTGCATCTCTTGCAGGTGCCATACAGCCAGTAAACGCCAACCTTATCACCAACGCTGAACCGTTTCACGTCTTTTCCTGCCTCATCGACAACACCCACAATCTCGTGCCCCAAAATGATAGGAGATTTCTTCAAGGGAAGGTCACCCTCAGCGATGTGGATATCCGTTCTGCAGGCCCCGCAAACCAGGATCTTTATTCGTACTTCATGGTCTTGTGCATGAGGTGTGGGGACCTCCACAAGCTGCAATGGCCTCTCCTCTATCTTCGCCTGTTTTTCGAGTATCCATGCTTTCATGGCCTTGTCCTATATGACGTGCGCCCCTACGTACCGGTCCCTGAAGGTCTCATCAAGGCATTCCCGGTCCATCTTCATGGCAAGTGGGAGGTAGTCCAGAATATCCTGGGCCGTTATTCCATCTTCGCCTTTGTCTCTGGCCGCAAGATCACCGGAAAATCCATGGATGAACACGCCCTTCCTCACGGCATCGTAAATAGGGAGTCCCAGGCCGAACATGGCAGCAATGGTTCCGGTCAGGACATCGCCCGACCCTGCCGTTGCCATACCGGGATTCCCGCTCATGTTGATAAAGACTCTTTCATCAGGATATCCTATGAGCGAATGAGCGCCTTTCAAAACGATCATGGCATTGAGTTTCCTGGCAGTACGCTGCAAGATGTCTATCTTATTGGCGTCTATTTCGCCCACCCCTATTTTTGTCATTCTGGACATCTCACCCAGATGAGGCGTAAGAATGGTCTCTGCCTTTCTTTCTGTTACGATTTCCAGGTCCTCACACAGGGCCGTAATGCCGTCACCGTCTATGAGGAGCGGTTTGCTGATGTCCCTTGCCAACTCCCTTGCCAGTTGTTGGGTTTCCTCATCCAGGGACAAACCAGGACCCAGAACCACCATGTCCATTTTGTCTGAGAGTTCCAGCAGCGCATCCTTATTTTCAATGGAGATGCTCCCTGATCCTGTCTCTTTCTGAGGGACAAAGACGATCTCACTCCCCTTATTTGCTATAAAGGGCGCCATGGAGCCGGGCGCTGCAAGACGAGAGTACCCGCCCCCGGCCTTCAGAAGAGATAGGGCCGCATAATAGGGTGCCCCAAAATAACTGGAAGCACCGGCAATGAACAGAACTTCACCAAAGTCTCCCTTATGACCGTCTTGATCCCTGGGGGGAAGTCTCAGGGGATGGTTGATCTCAATCTTCATTGAATCTGTGTTATACATCGACGGAGGGAAGGATATGTGCGTGACGTATAATTTTCCGCACAAGCCATATCCTGGGAAAAACATAAACACAATCTAGGGTAGCCCAAAGGTAACGGAGTAATCATCCATCAAGGCTGTAAACAAGATTTTCCCTGAGTCGCACTGGACACCCGAACGGATGTCAAAGCAAAATAAAGTATTACCGCTAAATATTAAAA
>DAOVFN010000036.1 GCA_030672885.1 Candidatus Aenigmatarchaeota archaeon
CAGCTAAGACAATGATATCGTTCCCTGCATTGCCCCCACATTTCTTTATTTTTAACTTTCTGTTTTTTTGTTTTTATTAATCAGCTGCAGCAATAGATTTATCATAGTCCTGCGGGAAAACCCACATCATTCATGGGTGGAATGAGAGCAGGGCAAATATTTAAACATCTCTGTGCTACATATACTATAGGGCTGGACGAGCCCGAATTCACGCTCGTGGAGATGGGAGTTCCCCTCTCGGAGATACTCCTTGGGGGCAGCCCGTCAGAGAAGCGAGAACTATACGCGGTGAGCCTTGTGCAACAGACGCTGGAAGCCCACGAGCACCAATCGTGGGAGGATGTCACATGTACAAGCAGGTAATAGCAGTCAGAAGAGACCTCAGGCTCTCCAGGGGCAAGCTGGCCGTCCAGGTGGCACATGCCTCCGTCGAGGCATATAACCGCACACGCAGGGAGGCCCGCCAGGAATGGGAGTCAGGGGGGGCCAAGAAGGTGGTTGTCAGGGTTGATGACCTCAAGGAGCTCCTGGAACTCCACAGGAAGGCCCGCGCCACGAAACTTCCCTGCGCCCTGATAAGGGATGCAGGCAGGACAGAGGTCGAGCCGGGCACGGCCACGGCCCTGGGAATAGGTCCTGTGGAGGAGCGCAAGGCTGACAGCGTCACAGGGAATCTCAAGATGCTATAAGCCTTTTTCATACCCTCAGTACCCTCAAGGGCACAAGGGGCACAAGAGAAAAGGCTCAAGCCAAAAGGAGTGACAGCTTCGCTGTCACGTTTTGACATCAAAGATGTCAAAGGAGTTGCCCTTCGGAACTCCGGGCAACTTCCAATAGGAGGAGGATTTATGACAAAAGAAGTAACTCTGTTGACAGGGGATGCCGGCCAGAATGTATCCACGCAAGAGAAGCTTCAGGAGAAGCTCCTGCTCTTCCAGTTCATGGAGAAGCAACTGGATACCCTGAGGCAACAAAGTGCCATGTCAGAGGCAAGGATGATTGAGATAGAGACCACAAGGGCCGTCCTCAGTGATATAGGAGAACTCAAGGACAGCAACGAGACACTGATTCCTCTGGGAAGCGGTCTGTATGGAAGGGCCAGAATCACCTCCAAGGACATACTTACCGAAGTCGGGGCCGGTGTTATGCTGAAAAAAGGCACAAAGGGCGCTTCTGTCTTTCTTGATGAGAGAAAAAAGGACATCGATAATGTTGCCAGGCAGATTGATGCGCATGCCAGTGAGATGATGAAGAGAATGAACGAACTGGGTCCAGAGCTCCAGAGGATGGCAGCGGACATCAAAAAGGGCCAATAGGCCCCGTCTGATTTATCAAAATCACTAGGTGGGTTTTCTTTGCAAAAGCAGAGACAAGATTCATTCGGTGGTGGCATATTGATACGTGGCAGTCATATGACACTGCAAAGAAATCATATAAGATTTAAAACATGGGCTTTCTGTTAGACATATAACTTTTTGGTTCCTGTGGGGTCGAGGGTCGAGAAGTCCTCATTCATCCCCCGTTGGGGATGCATTCAAGGGATAACGCTCCCGGGACTTGAGCTTCTGAGCCTGCTCCCACAGGAACCTAATCCCCAGGAAACACCCATTTCTTCATGATATGCAGAAGAGAGAGTGCTCTCTGAGAATGGTTGTTATTTGAGTCGGGCGAGAAAACATGGGTCATCCGATAATAAGCAAGGAATCATCCCCAATCAGGACCATGTGGCCTTCAGAGCGATTGGGAATGACATCAAATAGCCACAGCTTACCCTGAAATTATGTCCAAGATTCAGGTTGGAGTTGGACAAAGTATCCATAGCTATCTGTATATAGTTACCCTATATGTTTATAAAATTATCTGTTGCGAACATCCAGGGGAAACAGGACTAAGAATCTATTTGTGCTCGTATTTTTCCTTGAGCTCTATATCTATCTTGACACCCTCTGGTATGGGTATGCGCACGACCTGCCTCAGGGCACGTTCGTTGGACCCTATGTCCACAATCCTCCTGTGGATTCTCATCTCCCACCTGTCCCATGTGGCATTGCCGTGGCCTGTGCCGTCACCGCATGGTGTCTTCAGTGTCTGCACCCTTATCTTCTTGGTTGGCAGGGGAATTGGCCCCCTGACAGATACCCCATATTTCTTGGTTATCTCCAGTATCCGGTCTATTATTACCTTTAGTTCATCCTGGTTTCTCCCTGCAAGTTTGATTCGTGCAAATTCCATATAATCTACCTCTTGGATCTCTGCTTGTATCTCCTGGGTCCCTGCGATGACCTGGGTGGCTTGTGCGGCTCTGTCCTCCTGGGGTCAAACACCAGAAGGTTCCTGTCATATGCCATGTACTGCTGCCTGAGGTTCCCTCCAAGCAACTCGACCAGTCCCCTGGCGATGGCCTGCCTGGCGGCGTCCACCTGGCCTGTGGTTCCTCCACCCTTTACATTCACCTTTGCATCAAATCTCTTCCATGCGTCTCCGGCAATTATGAGAGGTTCCTGCAGCCTCAGTCTCATCATCTCGTTCTCCACCATCTCGATGGGGATGGAATTTATCCTTATCATGCCCGAACCGGGCTTGAAGCGCGCGCGTGCAATGGCCTTTTTTCGCTTGCCTATTGTAAGCAGTATCTTGGGCTTCTCTGCTGTCTTTTCGGTCTTTGCTGCTGCCATATAATCACCACGTCTTTTTGGTCCCGACTCTTTCGGTAAGCTTCCCGAGCTCTATGTATTTGTTCTTCAGGTTGTTCCTTGCTGCCTCGGGTCTTGTGAACCCCTTTCCTTGGAGTTCATGCGGCACCGAGAGGAATACCCTGAGCCTCTTGAGGGCGTCCGTGCCCCTGGGCTTCTTGGGAAGCATGCCCCTGACAAATCTCTTGATGAGCATGTCAGGCCTCCTCGGATAGAACGGCCCGTGGTAGGGATCCCCCCTCTTCACCTTCTCTTTTGTGTTATTTATGGTGTATTTGGGGTTTCCTGATATCACAGCCTTCTCGGCATTGACAATATATACATGGTTGCCCTTTAAAAGTTCCTTGGCTGTTACTGACGCAAGCCTTCCCGCAATGCAGTCATCTGCGTCTATGAACATGTCCATGCAAAAAACACCTATCCCAGTATCCTTACCCTTTCTCCTTTTGGGTGCTTCTCTACGAGTTCACTTATGGTCAGGCATGCCCCCCCTGCGTCTCTTATCCTTTTCTCAGCATCTCCAGAGAACTTCATTGCAGCCACTGTCACGGGCTTGGTTATCTCCCCTGAGCTCAGGACGACACCCGGGACCACTGCTACCTGGCCCTTTTCCAGGTTCCTCTCAATCACGTGGATGTTCACTTCATGCCTTCGCCTGCTGGGCCTGTTCAGGAGCCCTGCCACAGCTTTCCATATGGGGGCCTTATTCTCTATGCTGGCCAGGTTGAGCTTCTCTATCGTTTCCCTGGTTATGATGTTCTTGCTGCATGTCTTCATTGTATCACCCAGTTGCGGTTAGCCCTTATGGGCCGACCAATTACTATACAATCTACGCATCTATGTATTTAAATGTTTGAGGGAGGCGCCCTGATTATGTTTTCTACAGCGCCTGGACTGTTCTGAAAAAACCATGAGGGGGGCCGGACTTCCGAGGAAGGTGGCTGGAACGAAGTGGAAGCCATCTCCTTTTTGCTTGAGCCTTTTCCTGAAAAAAGCTCATTTCGAACCGACGAAGGCACTAAGCCACAGGATCTCTCACAGTCCTGGCTATGCCAGGACTCGACACTCAAGTTCTTGCCTTGAGTCCTGCCCCTTTGACCACTCGGGAACCCCCTCATTACAGCTTACATATGCTGCCGTGCCTTCGGCATCCGCCAGCGCAGCTGCCGATTCCGCCTTCGGCATCCTTCGGGGCACAAGTACCCTGGCGGGCACAGGCACCCCTCAGCACGAGCACCCTCCCGGGCACAGGCAAGCAAACTGTGGAGCAACTATAGAAGAATCTACTGATTAATGGCTTAAAAGCGTTTATGCATAACAATTAGCCAGCTCTATGATATGTCCTTGAGTTCGGTCTTTATCTTATCCATCTGTTCATAGATGCCTTTTATGTATCTCTCGACATCGTCCGGCGCACCCGCGTCAAAATCGTCTATGGCATTGGCCCTCAGGAGCTTTGAATCAAGGACCGCTATGATGGTATTGAAGTCGTCAAGGGCCTTGTTGGATATCGATATCCCTGTGGTGAGCTCCTTCTCTATGTCTGACATCGCATCCAGCGCATCCCTGAGGCTGAGCGAATATGTCTTGAGCTTCTGGAGGTTCTTGATGATATCTGTGTACTTGTCTATCTTGATAAAGACAGGTGGGGAGCCGTGTATGGCCTTGGTCTCTCTCTCCCTGGGCTTGCCTCCCATATCAGGCAGCTTGATGGGCTCAGTCATCTCCCTGGGTTTTGCAGCCATGTGTACAGGGGTCACTGGCAACGTTTCCCTCTCCTCTTTCACCGGCGGCTTCACTGGCACCGCGGGTGCAGGAAGGTCAATGTCAGAAGCAGGTACCGGAGGAGGTGGCATTGTTGCAGGTGCCTGAGCGCCTGGCACACCCTTCCTTATCCTGGGCAAATCAACCATAATTATAATTGGCCCCTGTCTTATATATGTTTTCTGCACACCATGACAGGGACAATTCCGTGATGCTCTGTATGCGCCGAGGGGGAAATCCTCCCCAACTAGCAGTAAATAAGCTAGCTAGATATTCGAACCCCCGTCACAGGCTTGGAAGGCCTATCCCAATCACTGTCCCACAGGGGACTCAGGTTTTCCAAATGACTGTCTGGATCCTACCACTAGACTATCGGCGCATTGTTTTGTTATTCTCAATTGTTTTCTTGTTGCTTATCAGCTTGCAGAAGGCGGAAGCCTCTCGTAAGCTGATTATCGGCGCATTGTTTTGAATATTACATGCTACCTATTTAAAATTGTTGCAGAATCGCCTCTTGCTGGTTAAAAATCGAAATTTATGTCCTGTTTCCCTGGGGGTTTGGGGCCTCGTTCTGGGGCTTCCTGTTCTTCAGTGGCCTTTTCTGACGGTTCCTCTTCCGCAATCTTCTCCCCAGGTATCCCGTCCGCTATCTTCTTTGCCATGCTATACATGCTGGCATCGTCCTGCTTCTTTACAGGAAGGACTTCCTCTAGGCCCATGCCCCTCTCAGCATCTGTCCTGGGAATAATATGGAAATGTATGTGTGGTATCCTCTGTCCTGCCACCTGCCCGTTGCTCTGTGATATTGATATGCCCTTTGTCCCACTTGCCTTTTGAACCCCAATAGCAACCCTTCTCAGGGCCTTCATCAATTCTGCCGCCTCGCTCTCCCCTATGCTGAATATGTCTTGGACATGCTTCTTTGATATCAATACTGTGTGCCCGGGATTCCTCGGGTTTATGTCAAGGAAGGCAAAGCTGCTGCTGTCCTCATATACCTTCTTGGAGGGAATCTCTCCCCCGGCAATCTTGCAGAATATGCAGTCCACCATATAATCACTACTTGGGTATCTTGGACATAAGCTTTTTAACTATTTCGCTTCTCTCAGCATCCGTGGTCTTCTTGATAGGCAATATGCCCTCGATGCTTACAGCGTCCTGGTCAGAGAACCTGGGTATCACATGAAAGTGCACATGCCTTATCAGCTGGCCTGCAGAGGCCCCGCTGCTCTGGGCAATAGACACCCCGTCAGCATCAGTTCCATTGACTATGGCTATTGACACCTTTCTCACGGCATTGAAGAGGGGACCTGCCTTCTCTTCAGGAAGGTCCATGATGGTTTCGTGATGACTGTTACTCACAACGATTGTGTGCCCGGGATTCCTCGGGTTTATGTCAAGGAAGGCAGTGGCCCACTTGTCCTCATATACCTTCCAGGACTTTATCGTCCCTCTGACAATCCTGCAGAATATGCAGTCATTAACCTGGCCTGCCATGCAATCACTGTTGATAATATATGAAGGCTCTCATTTAACCTTATCGGCGGGAAGTCTCCTCGCGAGAGTTGGGGGAAAGGGGTGAGAGCCGATATTTTATATGGTTATCTGGACAATATAAGTTCATAGGGCAGGGACTGCCCGAATACACTCTTTTGGATGACCGTGTGAGACCTGTGTGATGTGGTCGATGAATTAGGAAGCCCCTTCCGAAAGGTATGGAGTAGTTCATATAGGATGGAACCGCCTTGGACAGAAGCCGGCCAGGCCCTGCCGTGGTTGCGGTTCGTCCCTGTTTCTGGCATCACGCCAGTGCCCCCGGACAGCCCCAAAAAACGTTAATCAACTATGCCATGGTGTTCGCATTTAAATAATTTGCCTGTGAAAACAGTCTCTAAAAGCAGTGGTGTTATGAAGAAACATATATATGCCTTTGACGAGGTGGAGAAGGGGAATTCTGAGAGCATGATAAAGCTCCTGGGAAACAAGGGAGCCCAGCTCGCTGAGCTGACAGCAGCGGGACTTCCTGTCCCTCCGGGCTTCACTATCACCACAGAGGCTTGCATAGATTTCTACAGAAGAGAAAATTCATGGCCTGATGGGCTCGAGGACAATGTAAAGGGATGCGTGAAGGGGCTCGAGGAAAAGACAGGCAAGGAATTCGGGGGCAGGGAGAAGCCGCTCCTAGTCTCTGTGCGTTCCGGGAGCTATGTCTCGATGCCAGGCATGATGGATACTGTCCTGAACATAGGGCTGAGCAGCGACAACATAGAGGGATTCGCGAGGCTCACCAGC
>DAOVFN010000013.1 GCA_030672885.1 Candidatus Aenigmatarchaeota archaeon
GGTCAAGGGACTGCTCAATCCTGTCCAGGCCCTGGAGAAGGTTGGTTTCCTTATACACATGCACTGCAGCGGCGTAACCATGGAGAGGGCAGGGGAACGGGTGTGCGTCCAAGGCATGTCCGGAGTCCCTGAGCAGTTCTCGGAGGCTGTCCTGAAGAGGTGGGACCCGAAACCGCAGAGGGGCTGCTTCAATGTATTCATGATTCACCAGTCCATCTCACCGTTCATGTACGCGCCTCATCTGCTGCCCCTGGAGAAGCTTCCCAGGGGATTCGACCTCTATGTGCTTGGCCATATACATGAGAGCAGAAAATCCAGCTACTCGGGCTCCCCGTTGATAATACCCGGCTCCCTTGTGACCACCCAGCTCACCAAAGAGGCCGCCGCTCCCAAGGGGTTCTGGATATTCGATACCGGAACGAGCGATGCCGCGTTCATTCCGCTGGAATGCCAGAGAAGGGTATATTATCTCAGACCTGAGAACTCCCAAAAAGAGCTCGAGGCAGAAATCGAGAAGCTTCTTGAGCACCCACACGCAAAGAAGCCCCTGGTGCGCATAAAGGGAAAGGGACTCGACACTTCGGTGCTGAACTCGATGTTCGGTGACAGGGCCATACTCTCTGTCAGGCAGGACACCGAGAAGGAACAGCCCAAGGCAGTGAGCATAAAGGAGCACACGCTATCTGTCCAGGAACTCGGAAGGAAGCTGCTCAGGCAGAACCTGGAGAAAGCCGGGCTCGATCAGGAGCTGTTCGAGGGAGTATTCGACCTGTTCGTGCATGGCAAACCCGAGGAGGCGTTAAGGTTATTAAGCCCGGAGAGGCAACATATATCAAGGTGAGTGGCCATGCCAGTGGACAAGAAAACCATCAGGAAGGTAGCCGGGCTGGCCAGGCTCGAGCTGACGGAAAAGGAACTGGCCAGATTCTCAAGGGATGTGGATGAGATTCTCTCGGCGTTCAGGACGCTGCAGAGGATTCCAACAGACGGAGTGAAACCCACTTTCCAGCCAACAGACATAAAGAACATCCTCAGGGACGACATCGTGAAGCCCGGCATCCCCAGAGAGAGGGCGCTCAGGAACATCAGAAACACAGAGGATGGCTACATCAGGGGCCCCAGGGTAATATAGACCATTGCAGCGCCCTTTGGCATATGCATGAAATAAGATTGTTATTGCTGCATGGCCAATACTATGTTATGAGAGAGGCACTCCTGTCATGGAAGCGCAGATTAACGCCCCGGCAGGTCAGACTCTGGGACGTGCTGGAATTCCTGCTGAGGGTGTGCATATTATCGATTCCACTATACCTTGTCATATGGCTTGGCGTGGACCTCTATCCGCTCCAGCTCGCTGCGGCATCACAATCCGCCTGGCTCCTCCAGGCAATGGGCTATCATGCAGCCCTGGACGGGACAGGCCTGACCGTCAACGGATTCGGGTTCTTCATAATCCCTGACTGCACAGGCTGGAAGAGCATGACATTCCTTGCCGCGCTGGTGTTCGCTACACCGGGCATATCCATAAGAAAGAGGATTGCAGGTGTGGCCCTGGGTGTGGCTGTGGTGTGGCTGGGCAACATTGCCAGGATAGCCGGGGTGGTCGTGGCCCAGGGAGCATGGGGAACGGATGCTGCCCTTGCCATCCATGACTGGCTATTCCAGCTCGGCCTTGCGTGCCTTGTCCTCGGGATATGGACCATATGGCTGCTCTGGGCAAAGAACAAACTCAGTCATGTCTTTTCATGAGCTTTCCCGTGTCAGCGATAATCCTGGCGTGGTCAAACCCCATCCTGTCGGGAAGCCCGTCCAGTGGAAACCACCCTATCTCCGTGGCCTCACTGGACTTCCTCAGCCTGCCTCCAACAGGCCTGCAGAGGAACGCCATGCTCACGGCATGCTTCTCGGGATCCCTTCTAGGGTCATCATAGAAACCGACCATCCTGATTATCCTGACTTCGAGGCCGGTCTCTTCCTTGGCCTCCCTGACACATGCGCCCCAGGTGTCCTCTTCGCTTTCAACCCTGCCGCCGGGAAGCACCCAGGAGTTCTTGAACATACCGAATGACCTCTTCTGGAGCAGGACCTCATTGCCCCTGATTATGACAGAGTCCACTGTGGTTATCCTGTATCCATGAGTGGGCTTTGCCATGTCCCTAAGGCTGGTTATGTTGATTTTCAGGGGCTCAGGAACCATGCTCCATCTCCTCCAGGAGCTCGAGCTCGTCGCCCCTTATCTTTGATTTGAGCTTCATCAGTATCTCCCTGTCTTTTTTGCTCACTATCGCATCGAGCTCGTCGCCCTCCTCGACGTCCTTGCCCACGACAACGCCCGGCATGGACAGCGCCACCCTCTCCCCTACGTCGGCCTTCCTGAGGTTCTCTCCCCTGGACTGTATCTCCTTGACCTCGCCCGGCAACACCTCTGTGTCCTGGCCTCTCTTGGAGAGTCTGACGCCGGGCTTTATTATCCCCTTGATGACATCGACACCGAACACGGCTGGCTTGCTCTGCCTGAAGACATATCCCGGCAGGAGCCTCACCCTGGCGGGCCTGCTCACACCGGCCAGGAGTTTGTCCTCTTCCCTGAGCTTCCTGTCATGACTCCACTTCTGGTGCTCCTCAACGAGGCGATAAATCACATCCGAAGAGAACACCTTGACTGAATTGTCCTCTGCAAGCTTCACTATATCCTGGGGAATCCTGACCCCGAAGGCAAATATCATGGGCTCGTCCAGTGTCCTGATTTCGGCTATGTCGCTCTTTGTCACGTCACCCACGCTTGCCTTCCTCACACTGAGGCCCGCGTCCCTGAGTGTCTTTATCAGGGCCTCTAGGCTTCCTAGGGTATCGGCCTTGAGCATGACACCATCCTGGCCGGTCTCTATCTCGACCTCAGACATCTCGCTCCTTACCTCTGCGGCAGCTCTCTCAATGTCCCTCTCGTTCCTCACTGCCCTGAGGGGAGAGCCTGCGACAGCCCTCCCGAGTCCGGGCGCAGATATCTTGATTCCAGCAGCGGCCTGAACAAATGGTATGCTCTTGAAGTCCTTCTCTCCACTGAGTTCACTGAGCGGCCGGGGCGTCAGAAGGGCCCTGACCCTGGTGACAGCAACGTCCTCTCCGCCTATCACGAGCGTGTCGCCGCGCTCTATCTCGCCATCATAGAGCACGACATCAATAGTTGTCCCGAGGCCTCTGTATTCCTTGACCTCGAGCACCGTCCCCTTGCCCCAGCCCGGAGTCAGCTCAAGCCTCTTCTTCAGGTACCTCTGGGCAATGCCCCCCAGCATCATGAGGAGATCAGCTATGCCCTCGCTGGACATGCTCGAGACCGGCACGACTGCGACCTGTTTCGTGAAGTCCTGGACCCTGTCAAACCTCTCTGCAGGGAAGCCCCTCTCTCCCAGCTGGCCTATCAGATAATAGAGCTTGTTATCCAGCTCCTCCCTGGTCCGATCCGGCTGGTTCTCATATGACTCAGAGAAGCACGAGCCAGGCGAGGGCGACCAGCCCACTATCCTGTCTATCTTGGTCGCGGCGACCACAAAGGGCGTGCCGAACTGCTTCAGGTAGTTCAGGCTCTCCTCTGTCTGGGGCTTGAACCCTTCATTGATGTCAATGACAAGCACCGCCAGGTCTGCGATGGCTCCGCCCCGCTTCCTCAGGGTAGTGAATGCCTCGTGCCCCGGGGAATCAATGGCCAGTATGCCAGGAATCGAGAGCTCTATGCCGAGCTTGTCAAGCATGGCTCCGCACTTCTCTAATATGACGCCCCTTGGGATGTACGATGCCGAGATGTGCTGGGTTATGAGACCCGGTTCAGTCTTGGTGACAGCGGTCTCCCTGATATTATCCAGAAGTGATGTCTTTCCGTGGTCAACGTTTCCGGTCGGATGTCACAAAGACAACCAATGCCCGAGCATGACCACGATTGGAGAGCGTATGTTCTTTTTCATTGCAACCACCCCGACAGCCACGTGCCATGTCTTTTCTGTGAACAGCAACGTGAGCTGGCTGCTTTATATGGCCGGCCATGTTTGTGAACCACCCCACCCTAAACCCTGACGGGTTCTGAGGAAGGGGCTTCCTGCTTCCACGACCAAACTTGCTCATGAATGCCCATGAGCAGAGGTCCAATCTCCACAGGCGCAGATTCGGGCGGTTCCCGCCCTAATGCCCGGTTCAGTATCTCAAGCATGGAGTTGTAAACAAGTCTGCACTTGTTCAGCGTCCGCAGCATATTCTCCTGGTTCTGCCGTGATGGACACATCCTGAATTTGTGCGTCCTTTGCATCTGTATCTCCTGCTCAAGAAACTGCTCATTGTTTCTGGTCAGGCCAGTTATCTTTGCTGAATCCTGTTTAGGATTGCATGAAGGTACATATAAGCTTATGGCTATGACATTTCCGTTATGCTGCATGGTTCTGGTTTGCTGCTGGAATCTGCTCCAACCGGCTGTTTTGTGCGATTCATCCGCCACCAAATCTGTGTGAACCGCTCAGGTTTGGAAGCGGTCTTCTCGCACTTAAAGATAAAAAATTAAAATGCTTTTCCGCTAATTAATAGTCTGCCCCAACATTATACATATGCACGCAATAGAGGTCTCTGGGATAAGGAAGGTGTTCGGTGAGGGCAGCCATGCCACATGGGCGCTCAGCGGCATAGACCTCAGGATAAGGAAGGGCCAGGCCTTTGGCCTTCTCGGCCCGAACGGGGCAGGCAAGACCACCCTTATATACATACTCTCCACGCTGCTCACCCCGACATCAGGAAGGGGCAGGATCCTGGGATACGACATCATCAGGGACCCTGATGAAGTCAAGAAGAGGACAGGGGTGTGCATGGGAGGAACATATTTCTACTGGGACCTGAGACCCAGGGAGATACTCAACTACTTCGGAAGGCTCTATGGTCTTGATTCTTCCACGAGAAAGAGGAACATAGACAGCCTTATGAAAAGGCTTGGCATACACAGATTCGAGAACAAGGAGTTCGGCCTGCTCTCCACTGGCATGCGGCAGAAAGTGGCTGTTGCCAAGTCTCTCCTGAACGACCCTGAAGTGCTTTTCTTGGACGAGCCGACCGCAGGGCTCGATGTCGGAGTGGCGCTGGAAGTCAGGAACTTCATAATGGACCTCATCCAGGAAAGGGACATGACAGTCATCCTAACATCCCACCATCTTGGGGAAGTGGAGCAGATGTGCAGGAGGATTGCCATAATAAACCAGGGCAGATTCGTGGAGGAGGGCATGATAAAGGACATCAGGGACAGCCTGAGTATTCCTGACGTGATACGCCTCTGCCTTGAGAAATACACAAACCTGGAATTCCTGGAGAGGATTCCGGGCGTCATCCACTACGGCGTAAGCGACGGGCTGTTCATAACAGTGGATTCCGGCAGGGACACGATAGCCCCCGTCCTTGCCGCCCTCAAGAGGAGGCGCATTGCAGTAAAGGACGTGGAGATAAGGAAGCCGAGTCTTGAAGAGGTGTTCCTCACTGTGGTGGGAAGGAAAAGCACGATTCCCAGAAAATCCGAGGAGGGTGCAAGATGATTAGGGAAGCAAGCGCCCACTTCTACAAGCAGTGGAAGATAATGAGCAGGAGACCCGGTGAGATGGCATGGATAGCTGTGCATCCGCTCATAAGCATACTCTCTCTGGGAATACTGGCCTATTTCGTGAGCACAGGGGGTGCGAGCCCGGAGACCATGCTATTCGTGCTGGCCGGCGTGATTGTATGGAACATTTATGATGCCTCCCAGAGAGCCATATCATACGGGATAACCCTTGACATATGGAGCAACTGCCTCAAGCACACCTTCACAGGGAGCTCCAGCCTCCCGGGATTTGTTCTGGGCAATGCCCTCTACGGCCTCTTCAGCATGATATCGATTACACTGGTTACAGGGATTCTCGCCATAGCACTGTTCGGCTTCAATATATTCATGGCAGGATTCTATCTGGTAAATTTCCTCTTTGTGTTCATCTTTGCCGCGGGGATGGGGCTTGTGATAAACTCCCTCATGGTCGTCAAGGGCGAGAAGTACATGTCCCTGATGTGGATACTCACAGGAGTCATAATGATATTCTCAGGGGTATACTATCCTATAGAGATTCTGCCCGGCCCTGTCCAGGCTGTTTCCCTCGCGGTTCCGGCCACGCATTCCATAATCTCCCTCAGGGCCTCTCTCGGGTTCTCCCCAGAAATTGCAGGCACCGAACTCCTCATTGGGGCAGCCCTCTCCCTGGCATATTTCGCCTTCGGGGCCCTGCTCTTCAGGTGGGCCATAAAGAGGAGCAAGATAACGGGCATGCTCACCAGGTACTGAGGTGCGAGCAAGCCTTATATCCACCTGGGTTAGATAACCCAGACATCCGCCCCCAGCCGACATGCTGGGCAATGCGATAATCTTTGCCGCTATACTGTTTATAGCAGCTGATGCATGTAAGGGCGGCCTGTTCACTGACCGGCCTTCTTTTAAATATTTTAATATCTACTTAGTTGTGGGTCCTTATCATGTATTCTGCATTGGCACTGAGAGACGGAACGGTTTTTGTGGGAATGGGCTTCGGCGCTTCCTGCAAGGTCTCTGGTGAGGTTGTCTTCAACACCGGCATGGCCGGATACACCGAGAGCATAACAGACCCGTCATACTGGGGACAGATTCTCGTTCAGACATATCCCTTGATAGGAAACTACGGGGTTTCCAGAAATGATTTCGAGTCCGATGGCCCGAGGATAACAGGATACGTGATCTCCCAGCTCTGCGCCGAGCCCTCGCACCACTCCTCTGAAAAAACCCTGGATGCATGGCTCAGGGAAAGCGGCATCCCGGGAATCCAAGGAGTGGATACCAGGGCCCTGACCAAGATAATCAGGAATAAGGGAACCATACCCGGCATCCTCCAGGTATCTGATAAAGAGATAGATATCAATGCGCTGAAAGAGGATGCCAGCAAGGTCAGCGACCCGAATGAACGAGACCTCACCATGGAGGTCACGAGGGATTCTATTGCTGTCTTTGGCAAAGGAAGAACCAGGATTGCGCTCATAGACTGCGGGACAAAGAGTAGCATAATAGACTCCCTGGCATCCCTGGGCATGCAGGTCATCGTCTTTCCTGTGGACACCCCATTTGACACGATAATGGAGCATGCACCGGGGGGCCTGGTCATATCAAACGGTCCGGGAGACCCCAAGAAATGCATGGCTGTGAAAGCAGCAAGGGCATCCCTGGAGCACGGCCTGCCGACAATGGGTGTGTGCATGGGCAACCAGGTGCTCGGCCTTGCCGCAGGGGCTGACACGTACAAGCTCAAGTTCGGCCACAGGTCACAGAACCAGCCCTGCATAGAGGCCGGCACAAAGCGCTGCTACATAACATCCCAGAACCACGGCTTTGCCATAGACGCAAAGACCCTTCCAGAGGACTGGAAGGAGTGGTTCGTCAATGCCAATGACAGGAGCAACGAGGGGATAATACATAAGAGAAAACCCTTCATGTCTGTGCAGTTCCATCCTGAGGCATCCCCGGGGCCAGTGGATACCGGGTTCCTCTTTGAGCGATTCGCAAAGGTGGTGAAGAATGAAGCCTAAAGAGGTTCGCTTTTGGGAATTACCTGACTCAGCTAGATTTCTCTTAAATCGGGAATTCTCCTTAAGATTGTTTGATAATGCCGCAAAGGGAGATTATCACAGACTGGCAAACAAACTGAGCATTTCATATCATTATATTCATCGCTTAAGGCGGTCATTATATTCTATCCCAAAGAACATGTTAATTAGAATCTCGGGTTTAGCGGGAGAAGATTTAATAAGGATAGAGAGAAAAGCGGCATTGTTGAGAAAGTGGGGAAAGTGCGCCCAATAGGGCATTCTTATGGAAAAAAAGGGGGTAGCATGAAGTGAAACCAAAAAAGGTCTTAGTGCTGGGCAGCGGAGCTCTTAAAATTGGCCAGGCGGGTGAAAATCCTTTAGGTCATTGACCTATTGGGTCTCCAATTCGACTACTCCGGCTCTCAGGCAATCAAGGCCCTCAAGGAAGAGGATACGAAAGTCGTGCTCATAAACCCGAACATAGCAACAGTCCAGACCTCGGATTACATGGCCGACAGTGTATATTTCCTTCCCATAGAATCCTGTTTCGTAAGGGGCGTCATAGAAAAGGAGAGGCCTGACGGCATCCTGCTCTCTTTTGGTGGACAGACCGCGCTCAATGTGGGCATGGAGCTCGCTGACTCAGGTTTCCTGAAGAGGCACGGCATCAAGGTACTGGGCACGCCCGTGGAGGCCATAAGGGACACCGAGGACAGGAACATCTTTGTCAGGAAGCTTACAGAAATTGGCATGAAGACCCCCAGAAGCATCGCTGTCACAAGCCTGAAAGATGCGCTCAGCGCAGCAGAGAAGATAGGCTATCCCGTCATGGCAAGGGCGGCCTATGTCCTGGGGGGAAAGGGAAGCGGCATATCCAAGAACACAAAGGCCCTTGAGGAAAGGGTGAGAAAGGCGCTGAGCCATAGCAGCCAGGTCCTCATAGAGGAATACCTGGAGGGCTGGAAGGAAATCGAGTACGAGGTCGTCAGGGACAGCGCGGACAACTGCATAACAGTATGCAACATGGAGAACTTCGATCCCATGGGAATACATACCGGAGAGAGCATAGTGGTCGCACCGTCACAGACACTCACCAATCACGAATACCAGAAGCTCAGGGAGATATCGATAAGGCTCATCAGGCACATCGGGGTTGTGGGGGAATGCAACGTACAGTTCGCGCTTGACCCTGAATCAGATGACTACAGAATCATAGAGGTCAATGCCAGGCTCTCAAGGAGCTCTGCACTGGCAAGCAAAGCCACTGGTTACCCCCTTGCGTTCATAGCAACAAAGCTCGCGCTGGGATACAACCTTCACGAGCTTGAGAATTCCATAACCAGAAAGACCATGGCATGCTTCGAGCCAGCACTGGACTACCTGGTAGTCAAGGTTCCGAGATGGGACCTCCAGAAGTTCGGCATGGTGAACAAGAGACTGGGCTCTGAGATGAAGTCAGTGGGCGAGGTCATGTCCATAGGCAAGTCATTCGAGGAGGCACTGCAGAAGGCCATAAGGATGCTCGAGATAGGCATGAATGGCATGGTGTGCAATCCAGGCATAACATTCAGTGACATTGAAAGGGAACTGAGAAAACCCACTGACCAGAGGGTGTTCGCCATAACCAGGGCCCTGAAAGCAGGGCTTTCTGTTGACAGGATACACAACCTCTCCAAGATTGACATGTGGTTCATATACAAAATAAAGAACATAGTGGACATAGAATCCAGGCTCAGAGACACCAGGCAGGAAAAGCTCCCGGAAGGGCTTCTTCTCGAGGCCAAGCAAGCGGGCTTCTCTGACACGCAATTGGGAATGCTTCTGGACGCAGATGAACTCAGCGTGAGAGGGCTCAGGAAGGACATGGGTATCCTTCCCATGGTCAAGCAGATTGATACCCTGGCAGCCGAGTACCCTGCATCGACCAACTATCTCTACCTGACATATCACGGCACAGAGGATGACATTGGTTTCAGGGACAGGAAACAGGTCATGGTTCTGGGTTCAGGTGCCTACAGGATCGGCTCCTCTGTTGAATTCGACTGGTGCTGCGTCAATGCAGTGACCACGCTCAGAAAACTCGGGTACAGGACAATCATGCTCAACAACAACCCCGAGACCGTGAGCACCGACTATGACACGTGCGACAAGCTCTATTTTGACGAGCTCAGCTTCGAGGCTGTGATGGACATCTATGAAAAAGAGAATCCCCTGGGCATGATAGTTTCCATGGGAGGACAGATACCGAACAACCTTGCAATGAAGTGCCGCAAACAGGGGGCCATGATTCTGGGAACCTCTCCTGAAGATATAGACCGCGCAGAGGACAGGCACAAATTCTCCAGCCTCTTGGACGGGCTCGGGATAGACCAGCCTCCATGGAAGGAACTTGCCAGCATAGATAATGCCAGGGAATTCTGCAATAAAGTGGGTTATCCTGTACTTGTAAGGCCGTCCTATGTACTGTCCGGCTCTGCTATGAACGTGGTCTTTGACGAAGGGAGCCTTGAGCGGTACATCAGAAAGGCATCAGATGTCTCCAGGGAGCATCCTGTTGTCATAAGCAAGTACATCCAGAATGCCCGGGAAGTGGAGATAGACGCTGTGGCTGACAGTGGTGAGGTCGTGGCCTGGGCTGTCTCAGAGCACGTGGAGAATGCTGGCGTGCATTCAGGGGATGCCACCATAGTCCTGCCTCCCCAGAAAACATATATGGAAACAGTAAAGAGGATAAGGGACGTCACCGGGAGGATAGCCAGGGCTCTCAGAATAACAGGCCCGTTCAACATCCAGTTCATTGCCAAGGACAACCACATCATGGTCATAGAGTGCAACCTCAGGTCATCGCGCTCGTTTCCGTTTGTTTCCAAGATTCTCAAGAGCAACTTCATAGACATTGCCACCAGTGTCATAATGGGCAGAAAGGCCAGGAGCGACAGGAGCATGTGGGACATAGACTACGTCGGCGTGAAGGCCCCGCAGTTCTCATTCTCCAGGCTCAGGGGAGCTGATCCCACACTCAGCGTGGAGATGTCATCCACGGGCGAGGTGGCCTGCATAGGCGACGACCTCGAGGAAGCCTTCCTGAAGTCCATGCTCTCCACAGGATACAGAATCCCCAAGAAAAACATACTGGTGACGCTCAGCGGGACCGAGGACAAGGTAAAGATG
>DAOVFN010000018.1 GCA_030672885.1 Candidatus Aenigmatarchaeota archaeon
AGAGCATAGTCAAGATTATCAGGGGCTCGGCGTTTCCTGTGTTCGCCATAGCCAACGATCCATGGAAGCCCAAGCTGGCTCCTCTGAGAAAGGCATGCAGGGTGATAAAATTCAGCAGGGTCATGACTCCCTCCATAGGGAAGCGCCTCAGGGAGATATGCGCCTCAGGGTGTATCGAGGCCGAAGACAGCACGCTCAAGAGCCTGTCACGCTTTGCCCATGGTGACCTGAGGTCTGCCATATCAGACCTGCAGATCGTTGCCCAGGGCAGGAAGCGCCTCAAGGCCAGCGACCTTGAAATCCTGGGTTTCAGGGAGAGGGGGATGAATGTGTTCTCAGCGCTTCCGATAATCTTCCATTCCAGGAACATCGCTGCCGCCCGCAAGGTCATATTCAGGCTCGACAGGGATTCTGATGAGGTCTTCTGGTGGATAGAGAGCAACATCCACCAGGAACTCGTTCCCGAAAAGCTGGCCAGTGCATATGAGATGCTCTCCAGGGCAGACATCATGAGATCCAGGGTGCATGTCCAGCAGAACTGGCGGTTCAAGGCATTCATGACTGACCTGATGTCAGGCGTATCCGTGCTCAAGGGCGACACTCACCGCCCGCCTGGCTTCAAGCCATTCCAGCAGCCCACGAAGATTGTCATGCTCGGTAGGAGCAGGGCCAGGAGGGCTGCGATGGGTGCTCTTGCATCAACGATAGGCGGGTTCACCCATTGCTCCAAGAGAACGGTTGTGAGGGAATACCTTCCCTATATCAGGATCATGCTCAAGGCAAAGCCCATGACAGCACCGGTCCAGGGCCTGGAGCTGGAGAAAGAGGAGCTCGCCCTGATAACAGGCTAGCTTCCGCGGCGGCATCCAAATAAACTTTGTTACACATGATCTTACAGGATTGGCTGCATAATGAATGTAATCATGATGAACACAGGGCGGCCTGGTTATTTTTCCATCCTTCCTTCCTGCCACTCCTTCAGCATGGTCCGTGCCATCCTCATGGTGTCAGGCTTCCCGCCCTTCATGAGCATGTTCCTCTTTAGCGCAATCCTCTCGATGCTCTTTTCCAGATCCCTGGATATCCTGACACCATAGAACGATTCTATCTTCTTGGGGAACTTCTTCATGAGTTCCATTGCAGCAAGATCCGGATCCCTGACCTTGGTGAAGTCATGTGTGCCTATGAGCGCATGCTTCACATCATCCCTTTCCCAGTGCGGGAGCACGCCTGGCGTGTCGAGGAAGAGTATCCTGCTGTCAGCCCTCACCCTCTGGACACCCTTCGTGTAGCCGCCCATCGGACTCACCGGTGCAGACTTCCTGCCCTTCATGGCATTGATGAGGGATGACTTGCCTACGTTGGGATAACCCAGGACCCCCACCCTGATGGTCTTCTTGTCGTGGCCTGCTCTCTTGGACTCAATTATTATCCTCTCCCTGAGTATGGTGGTGCCGAAACGCTTCTTTGCGGACACGAACACAGACGGCCTGAATTGCTTCTTGCATCTCTCGACAACAACCTTCTCCATCAGGTCACATTTGGTTATGACATATATGAGCGGCTTGCCTAGGCTCTTTGCCTTCTCCTCTATTTCCCTGTTCACAGTCTCTTTTGTGAGCCGCGCGTCCAGAAGCAGCAACACCACATCTGACTGCCAGAGCACCTGGTCCACAATCTCCCAGAAGCTTGCCATGTTCAGGAATTGGTTCCTGTGGTTATAAATAACGCAGCGCGCAAAAAGCGAGACGTATAGGACACCTCCGGCACAGCCAGGCAATACCGGTGCCTTTATTAATCAGCTATTGCATGATTTGATTGTTAACCCGGTAAGGGGGTGTAAAATATGACAGAAGGTACTGTGAAGTTCTTCAACGAGTCCAAAAACTTCGGCTTTATCCATGGAGATGACGAGAAAGACTACTTTGTTCACAGCAACGACATAAAAAAGGGCCCAATCGCAGAGGGCGACAAGGTTTCTTTCAAGGCAGAACAGGGTGACAGGGGACCAAAGGCCGTGGACGTTGAAAAGATGTGATGTTTCCTGCTTATGTAAAGAATGAGGCATGTCTTGTTGGGTGTTCTTAACATTCTTGTTCAATCTGACTAGCATGTTCATATTTTTTTTAGTTGCTTACCTTTCAGGTTATCGTTCCTGTCTGCATGTTCTTATATGGATTATGATGGGCCTGCTGGGACGCTCAGCACTATTGGACACAATATGCCAGTAGTGCAATCGAACCCAAATCACAGGATCCGCAATCCTGTATTCTTTACAGGCCTCCTGCAAAGGCTTTCCATTAAACTACAGGCCCATATTATTGTTTGCGGAATGTTTTTTATATGGCGCTGGCAATATATAATAAGTGGTTGCATGCTGATGGGGATAAAAGACTTCTTTGCGCCGACCAGGGGAAGGATACTGCTCTTTGTTATCATATTCATCCTCGTGTTCGTGTACGACACTGCGTTTGCGCCCTTTCCGGGCTCTCCTGTGGCAGAGAACCTGGGAACCCAGGATGGGGCAGCGTCGTTTGTAATCTATATACTGGTTCTTCCGTACATACTCTCATGCCTGATACCCGCATTCTTCGGCATGAGAAAGATGAAGTTCCTCAGGATGGCCACACTCAAGGAGTTCATGCATCCCAGGCAGTCACCGCGTGAAAAGAAGCCCGCGATGCAGCAGACATTCACCTTCCCTTCAGGGACCTCTGTGATGGAGAGCGTCCTGCCTTCCCATCTTTCATCCCAACAGGAAAAGAAAACAGCGACCGAGCCATCAAATACTGGAAAGAAACACATGAAGGCAAAGGGCGGGCGCTGATACTTCTAGAGCAGCACTCCCACTATGAACGCGAGCAGCCCCATGTTCATCCCAAGCTTTACGAACCTGCTTGCCTTTACAAATCCCTTTCTTGTGCTGGCCCCTGCCGTGACGGCAATGGATAACAGGAAGACCATGGCAGTGGGAATCAGCATCACGAGATAGGGAAGCCCGAGGATGCCAAGCAGATAGGGCAGCGGCGACACCACCAGGGTCGCCAGCATGCTGGCAACGGCAATGGCCTTGGCCCTGCGCTTTGTTATCTTCATCTCCGTCTCCCTTTCCTTTATCCCAAATCTCTCGGCAACCACCTTCTTTGCTTCAGAAGCCATTCTCTTGAAAAAACTCTTTCTGTCACCCTCTAGGTCCTCCAGGTCCTTGACAACCTCCCTCGATATTGTGGAGAACATGGCCAGGAGCATCAGAAGGAATGGCAGATAGAGATTGCCCAGGGCCGCCCCGCCGAATAGGAAGGTGGAACCGACCAGGTAGCCCACTGATATGTTTCCCAGCAGTATCTTGTTCTGCAGGCAGTATGAGTAGATTATCAGCACAGAAGAGTTGAAGAGCGCCAGCGCCACGGCAAACCATGGCAGGAACCCGCTGAAGATTATGCCCGCGGCGAATAGCAGTGCCGAGAACCACAGGGTCGACCTGGAGGATACCCTGCCGGATGGTATGGGCCTCTTGGGTTTGTTTATCCTGTCTGCCTCTATATCTATGTAATCGTTTATTGCGTTACCCGCTCCTGTTATCAGAAAGACCACAGCCATGGCCATATATGCAGGAGAGAGCGGGTTGAGAAAGATAAGGAGGTTCCCGTCCGCTGCCAGGAGAGCCCCTATGACAACGGCAACAATCGACATTGCGCAGTTGCCGGGCCTCATGAGTTCCAGATAGGCAAACATAATAATGAAAGGCAGGGCAAGTTTAAAAACCCACCTCCTGGGAAGATTCTGGATATTTGGGTTAAGCCTTCTTGTGCCCTGGAGACTATGTGGTTATAAATTCCCGCAAAGGCTTATCCCTTTGCAACCCCCACCGGAGCCAGCCTGGCCACCTTGAGCGATATGCCCGAGCCGTGGACAGAATCTATCACAGCCTCTATGTCCTTGTATGCCTGGGGCGCTTCCTCTGACAGCACCTTGGGGTGGGTGCTCTGGGCGATTATGCCCTGTTTTTCCAGGTCCTCTTTGACCTTGCTTCCCCAGAACTTCTTTATGGCAGCGTGCCTGCTCATGGCGCGGCCCGCGCCGTGCGCCGAACTCCCGAATGTCTTGGCCATGGCCACCTCTGTGCCCTTGAGAAGATAGGATGATGTTCCCATGGAGCCTGCTATCAGGACAGCCTGTCCCGGGAATGACCTTGTGGCCCCCTTCCTGTGGACATAGAGCTTTCTCTTCTCCCCGTTCACTGTGTGCTCCTCGAGCTTGACTATGTTGTGCGCCAGGGCATAGACCGTCTTCATGTCCATATCTTCCCATGTCCTTCCGAAGACATGCTCAAACGTCTCCCTTATCCATTTGGTCATGACGGCCCTGTTTGTGAATGAGTAGTTGACAGCGGCCCTCATGGCATCAAAGAAGTCATGACCCTCCTGAGAATTCGCCGGCGCGCAGGACAGCTGCGGATCGGGCAGCCATATGTTGTATTTCTTGACTGCCTGCTCCTGTATCTTGAGGTAATCCGTGGCCACCTGGTGGCCCAGTCCCCGGCTCCCGCAGTGGACCATTATCATAATCTGGCCTGGCTCCCTGACTCCCCAGGGGCCGCTATCTTCAAAGACATCCGTTACCTCCTGGACCTCAAGAAAGTGGTTGCCTGCCCCGAGGGTGCCCAGTTGGGGGGCTCCTCTTTTCTTGGCAAGGTCCGATATCTTGGAGGGGTCTGCGCCATCCATGCAGCCATGCTCCTCTGTAGCGGCCTTGTCGTCCTTTGTGGAGTATCCCTCCTTGATGGCCCAGTCCATGCCGTGCAGCAGGACTTCGTCCAGTTCAGACGGGGAGAGCCTCAGTTTTCCCTTGGCCCCCACGCCGCAGGGAACTGCATTGAAGAGGGCTTGTATAAGTTCCTTTATCTTTGGCCTCACCTCCTTGATGGTGAGATTGGTCCTTATGAGGTTGATTCCGCAGTTTATATCGAATCCGCAGAGGCCTGCAGAGATTATTCCGTCCTCGGCATCGAATGCGCCAACCGCGCCCATGGGCAACCCATAGCCCCAATGCATGTCAGGAAGACCGATAACAGGCTCCACTACCCCAGGCAACGTGGTGACGTTAGTGAGCTGCTGGACAGCATCGTCCTCAATCATGTCCAGTATCTTTTTGTTGGCTATGATTTTGGCGTCGACATTCATCCTGTCCCGGCTGCCCTTGGGGAGCAGCCACTCATAATCATTCAGTTTCTTGATTTTTTCCTTCATGGTATCACCCTGTCTGTCCAGATATAACAGTGTTATATCCCCTTACACTTACAAGACACAAGAAGCAGCTTACCCCCGCGGGGCATAGACCTGCTTTGCACCCGTATTCGCTGATCGGGTAACTGCTTCCCCAACCCATAGCGCCGGGTACAACGCTAAGGATAGTAGATATGCGGGGTTTATAAAGATTTGTCCCTCCCATATAACAGTGTTATATGTCCAGACTCACCCGCGCCTTCCACACCCCCCCTACCTTCTCCACCATAAACTTATGATATGTCACGCCCTTCACCACGGTTTCTCCCTTGGCCGGGTCAGTCTCCTCTCCATAAATCACTGCCTTCAGCTTGGTTGGCGAAATCTCCTCAACACTGAACCTTGAAAAGAACATCCCCTCTGTGTCCACAAGGGCTATCAGCTCTTGGAGCCAGCTGAGCATCAGGTCTTTTTCGTCCCTTCCACTGACCTCGACAGCCCTGCTTTCTTTATGGCCGACCCTGTCCAGCTGGCATATCACCGAGAACATGGCCTCTGCCGCGTTCTCGAACAACCCCTTCAGGTCCCTGCCAAAGGCCTCAAAGAGCACATCAGAAGTCAGGTCGTCTATGAATATGTATTTCTCCATGACAAGAATTGGATAGCGCGATTAATAAGGACTAGACCCTGCCCACGGATTCCCTTGCACCGCAGACCTCGCACTTGAGCAGAAAGAAGCCCTTCTCCTTCACCAGATTGGTGTCGTGCTTGCCGCATTCCGGGCACTTCACATACGAGTCCACATACTTCTCGAGCTTCTTGTTCACGGCATCGGTGCTGAATACGCCCTGAACCTCCAGGCACGTGCCCTTGGCCTCCCCTGATGTGGCCAGCTCTTTGAGCAGGAACTTCATGAGGTGCTTCCTGTCTCTCCTCAGGGCATCTGCCACCTCAGAGAAATTCACCAGGACACTCCTGCTTCCGGATTTCTGCACCCTGAACATGGGCATCTCGAACCTGTCGACTTCCGTCTCCCTGGAAGGCACCCCTTTCATTCCTCTCTTGAGCAGTTCTTCATAGTCACCCATTGCCAACACACCCGCATCAATCAAGTTCTATTTTATCCCCGTGCTTTTTAAAGAACAACCCCCAGGGCCGTCACTTAGGGCATACCTGCATATTTAAATACTTTATATCATACTATAGTCATGCATTTTTGATGGCCGGTGTTTGGCCATCATTGAAGGCGTCTCTTGACGCTCTTTAACCCGGAGAAAGACAACATGGCCGAGGACAAACCAGGCAAGGCTACGCAGCAGATTATCAGGCTGGTGGAAACCAACATCGACGGTGACAAGCCTGTAAAGACAGCCATAAGAAGCATAAAAGGCGTATCCTTCATGATAAGCAATGCTATTGATGTTGTTTCTGGTCTCGGCAAGAGAAAAATCTCAGAGCTCTCGGATGGCGAGCTCAAGAAACTCGAGGACATGATAACCAACCCGGGCAAGCACGGGATTCCCGAATGGATTCTCAACAGAAAGTCCAACCCCATTACAGGAGAGACCTCCCATATCTCTGTTTCAAACCTTGATTTCATCAACAAAATGGACATAGACAGGATGAAGAGGCTCAAGTCATACAGGGGCATAAGGCACATTCACCATCTTCCGGTCAGGGGCCAGAGGACAAGGGGAAGCTTCAGAAAGGGCAAGGCTGTGGGAGTGAGCAAGAAAAAGAAGTGATATTGATGAGAAGAATCAAAAAGAAGTTCAAGCGTCCCAAGAAACCATGGGACTCCAAGAGGCTCCTGGACGAAAAAACCCTTATGAAAACCTATGGTCTCAGGACAAAGAGAGAGCTCTGGAGGACGCGTGAGATAATAAGGCAGTTCAGGGGAAGGGCCAGGGGCCTGATTGCTGTGGAGGACCCTGAGAATCAAAAAATCCTCACAGACAAACTGGTGAAGCTTGGTATCCTCAGCAAGGAGGCCGGACTTGATGACGTCCTCGCCCTTGAGATAACAAGCCTCCTGGACAGGAGGCTCCAGAGCCTGGTCCTCAAGCGGGGTCTTGCTACATCTCCCCTGCACGCCAGGCCGCTCATAACTCACGGTCATGTCTTTATAAGTGACAGGATGACAAAGTTTCCATCTTACCTCGTGCCAAGCGAGGAAGAAGGCAGGATATCCATAAGGGGTGACGGGTGATGCCAGCATACAACCAATCAAGGGCAAAGTGGGGTATTGCGCACATATACTCCTCTGAGAACAACACGATCATACACATCACGGATTTTACAGGGGCCGAGACCATATCCAAGTTCACCGGGGGTATGGTGACCAACAGGGACAAGGACAAGGGAAAGCCCTTTCCTGCCATGAAGGCAGCGAGCAAGGCTGCCCACGAAGCCCTCAACAAGGGCCTGACAGGGATACACCTGAAGATACGCGCCCCAGGTGGCCACAAAAAAAGGATGCCTGGCCAGGGAGCGCAGCCCGCCATAAGGGCGCTTATAAGGGGAGGCCTCAGGATAGGCAGGATAGAGGACGTCACCCCCATACCGCATGACACCACAAGGAAACCAGGCGGCAGGAGGGGACGCAGGGTATAATCAACAGGAAGCGAGTCATATGGCAAGGGAATTCACGTTCAAGGGGGCAACCATTCAGGAGCTCAAGGCCATGAGCCTTGATGACTTTTCCAGGCTCTGTAGTTCCAGGAACAGGCGCACGCTCAAAAGGGGCTTCACTGATGTGGAAAAGAAGCTCCTCATTAGGATAAGAAAGAACCCTGGAAAATTCCACAGGACCCACACAAGAGAGCTGGTCATAATTCCGGAGCTCCTTGGAATGAAGCTGGGCATACATAATGGCAAGGAATATGTTTCGCTTGAGATAACGCCCGAGCACCTGGGCCACAAGCTTGGGGAGTTCGCCCCGACGAGGAAGCATGTCAAGCACTCAGCGCCGGGATTCGGCGCAACCAGGTCCAGCAAATACGTCCCACTGAAATAGGTATGGTGAAAATATGACATACGCACGCAACACAGACCCGAAGAAGTCCGCCTGCGCACATGGCAGCGGCCTTAGCATATCCACATCGAGCACTGCTGTTGTCTGCAGGGCTGTTGCAGGCATGAGACTGAATAAGGGCAAGGCCCTGCTCCAGGACCTCCTCGACCAGAGAAGAAGCCTCTCGGGCAAGTACTACACCAAGACAACCGGACAGGTTCTGGACATCATCAAGAGCGCCGAGAGCAACGCCGAATCCAAGGGCCTTGACACAGAGAAGCTGCATATCCATGCATCGGCGCATAAAGGTTTCACCTTCTACAGGCCCAGGGGATGGAAGAGGAAAAGAGAGAAGAGAAAATCCACCAACCTTCAGGTTGTGTTGGAGGCGGGATAATGCTGAACGAATACTTCATCAGGCAGGGAATCAAAGAGGTCCAGATAGACGGATTCATAAGGAAGAAGTTCCCCCTCGGGGACTACTCAAGGATCGAAATCCAGAGGACTCCCCTGGGAATCAAGATTATAATACACACCAACAAGCCCGGAAGGATAATAGGCAAGAGCGGCAAGAACATCAACGAGATGACCGAGGCAATCAAGGAGAGGTTCTCCCTCGACAACCCACAGCTGGATGTCAAGATGATAAAGAACCCCAACCTCGATCCAAGAATAGTGGCCAAGCAGATTGCCTCTGCCCTGGAAAAAGGCTACAACTACAAAAAAATAGGCAACCTGACAATCAAGAGGATAATAGGTTCCGGCGCGATAGGGGCCGAGATAATAATCTCAGGAAAGCTGGGCGGCGGAAAGGGAATGACAGGCAAGTTCCATGAGGGCTACCTCAAGCACTGCGGCGAGCCTGTCAGAACGCTGGTGGACTACGGTTTTGAGGAGGCCCAGACCAGGCCAGGAAAGATAGGCATCAAGGTCAAGATAATGAAGCAGTTCCAGGACATCACAGGCCAGATAAGGGACAGCGTGCAGCACAGGATTGACGTCATCAAGGAGCCGGATGATGTTCCCACCGAAAAGATGAAAGAGGGGAAGCCTGATACAGAAGTTCCTGCTCACATTGAAGCGAAGCCCCGCAAAGAGAAACCCGAGCAGGCCAAGCATTCCGGAAAAGAGAACAAACCACCTGCCAAGGAACCCGCCAAGGAAATGCCCAAAACCGAAGGGAAGCCTAAATCAAAAACCAGCGGGCCAGGCAAGGATACAGGGGACAGTGGTGGCAAGGCAC
>DAOVFN010000090.1 GCA_030672885.1 Candidatus Aenigmatarchaeota archaeon
GGGCACAAACAATTTAAATGATTCTAAATAACTATAAAGTGACCATATGACCGTTCTAAGAAAAAGGGAAATAAGAAAGTTCGACGACAAGGAAGCGCAAAAGAAGTTGGACGAGCTCAGGCTTGAGCTCTCTAAGGAGCGCGCAAAGATAAGCGTCGGTGCTACAGTGACTTCTCCCGGCAGGATAAAGGAACTCAGGCGAAGCATTGCCAGGATTCTTACAATAAAGAGGGAAAAGTCTCAATCCATGGGGGTAAGGCATAAGAATGGATGAGATATGCGAAAAGTGCGGTCTTCCCAAGGACCTCTGTGCATGCGAGACCATTGCAAAGGAAAAGGAAAAAATAAGGGTCTCCATGATAAGAAGGAGATACGGCAAGTTCATAACCATCGTCGAAGGTATCGGCAAGGACGTGGACAACAAAAAGATTCTCAAGGAACTCAAGCAGAAGCTGGCCTGTGGGGGGACTCTCAAAGGCAATATAATAGAACTACAGGGGGGGCACAAGAACAAGGTTCTGGATGCCCTAAAGAAACTGGGGTTTTCCGAGGACCAGATAGAGGTCACCTAGCAACCAGTCCCGGGTCTGTGTATTTTAAGATATCGCAAGTCCTATAAATCAATATGATAACCCCCAAGAATCTGGTCAGGCACGAACTAGTGGGTCTCGATGTCAGGGTGGTCGAGTCCACAAACCCCTCCCAGATCGGCCTCTCAGGAAGGGTTGTTGATGAATCCCGCAACGTGCTCACCATCGAAACCGCCCACGGCGTCAGGAACCTGCCCAAAAACCAGTGCACGTTCTCTTTTCTTCTCCCCTCGGGTGAACGTGTCAGGGTCGAGGGCCGCCTCCTTGTGTCCCACCCTGAGGACCGTATAAAAAAGAAGCTAAGGAAATGGTAGCTGCCCTGTGCCCAACTGGACTGGGGCCTGCCTGGCAGATAAACGCGTGAACTACCCCTCCCTAAACCCTGACAGGTTCTGAGGAAGGGACTTCCTGCTTCCACGACCGGGCTTGCCCATGATTGCTCATGAGTAGAGGTCCAATCTCCACAGGCGTAGATTCGGGCGGTTCCCGCCCTAATGCCCTGTTTAATATCTCAAGCATGGAGTTGTAGTCCCTGTCAGCTATGAATCCACATGTTGAGCATCTGTGCATCCTCACAGCGAGGCTTTTGGGAACTATTGTTCCGCACTGGCTGCATCTCTGTGTTGTGTTTCTCGCACTGACCCTTATGACACGAACACCAGCGCTCTCAGCCTTGTGCTCAATCATCTGGGTCAGTTTTGACCATGAAGCGTCCATTATCGATTTTGCGAGATGATGATTCTTGACCATATTGGTGATGTTCAGTTTCTCCAGAGCTATCAGGCCATAGCCGTTGACGTAATGCCTTGAGAGCTTGTGTAGGAAGTCATCCCTTTGGTTGACGACCCTCTCGTGAACCCTTGCGATGATTATCCTTTGCCTGTTCCTGTTAGCAGAGCCCTTCTTTCTCTTTGATTGTATCCTCTGTGCCTTCTTCAGCATTTCAGCGACCTGTTCAGGCATCTCGGGTGGTCTGCCCTATTGCCGTTGCTGTCATATACGAGGCTATTCAGACCGACATCGATGCCGACCTTCCTTCTGTTCCTTGTCTGTTTGGGCTTTTCTAGAACCTCGCAGCTTATCAGCGAGAACCACTTCCCTGATGGGTATCGCTTGATGGTTACCTGCTTTATGCTCCCCTCGATTTTCCTGTGCACACGAACAGGTATCTCGCCAATCTTGGACAGGTGCAGTTTGTTGCACCGCTTGCCTGTTGATACAACCTTGAATCCAGACTGGTTGTATGTAAATGTCTTGAATCGTCCCTTGCCCTTGAATCGAAGGCTGCCGACCTTCCTACCCTTCTTCTTTAGCTGTGCCAAACCCCGCAGGGCAGAGAACAATCTGTATGGCTCGTATTGCAGAATCTTTGAGTAGACGCCATTCAACTCCAGATATTGTGCTTTCATTGCAGGCAGCCTGTTCTGCAATTCATATCTATTGGGTTTCTCCTGATTATTCAGGCCGTCAAGCATCTGGTTATAGACAAACCTGCATTTCTCCAGCGTCCACAGCATCCTCTTTTCCTGTTGCCTTGATGGATACATCCTGAATCTGTGTGTCCTTTGCATTTGTACCCCCTGCTCAAGAAAGAGTTCCTTGTTCCTGGTCAGGCCACTTATCTTTATATAATCCTGTTCAGGTTTGTGAGAGATGGCATATAAGCCTATGGATAGGATGTTTCCGCTTTTCCGTTATGTTGCATGATACTGGTTTGCTATCGGAATTGCCCCGTCGGGTCTTCATATGCGCTTCATCCCACAGTTCTTGCAGGGGGACTTCTCACCGATAAGGTTAAATATGCATCATAACATCTATTAATCGAACTCGCATGCATGGCGACGCACAGCAGCGTTGGCCGTGCAACAGCTGAGTTACCCACCACTGGGTTGAGGCCTAGTGAAGGTAGAGAGGCTGATTGTTTCTCTACGATGTCGGCAACAAGAACAGCATGCACACGACATTGCATCCAGATGCATATACAATAACAGGTTGAGCAAATGACCAAGGAAAATATCGGAATCCCTGTGAATCCCCCTGAGAAGGAATGCCAGGACGATGTGTGCGTATGGCACGGCAAGCTTCCTGTCAGGGGAAGGACTTTCCGGGGGATTGTCATCTCCTCCAAGGCCAGGAACACCGTAGTCATCGAGTGGGGGTACACCCACTTGGTTCCCAAGTACGAGAGATATGAGAGGAGAAAATCCAGGGTGGTTGCCCACAACCCGGCATGCATGAAGGCCAGGGATGGCGACGAAGTCATAATCGCGGAATGCAGACCGCTCTCCAAGACCAAACATTTTGTGGTCGTTGCGGTCACCAAAAGAAAGATTGAGAAGGCAGAGTTCAGGGTTGCCGAGATAGAGGCCGCCCTTGACGCTGGCAAAGCAAAGCCAGATGCAGACAAGGTCAGGGACACCTCCAAGAAGGCCCGCCAAGAAACCAGCCAGGAAATAGGGTGATATCATGAAGGCAATATCGACCAGTGCGACAAAGGCACTACCCGTGGGAGCGGAGCTGCTCTGTGCAGACAACACAGGAGCCAAGATAATCAAGATAATCTCTGTCATGGGATACAAGGGCAAGAGAAAGACCAAACCGGCTGCGGGCGTAGCCAGCCAGATATCTGTGAAAGTGATTAAGGGCGACGAGAAGGTGAGGCACGAGGTCCACAGAGCCGTCATAATCAGGCAGAGAAAGGAATACAGGCGCGCTGACGGAATGCGCGTATCCTTCAGCGACAATGCCGCGGTGCTCGTGAACGACAAGGGCGATGCCAGGGGCACCCTGATAAAAGGCCCTGTCGCAAGGGAGTCTGTGGAGAGGTTCTCCACAATAGGCAAGATATCCAAACAGGTGGTATGATTATGAAAAAGAACTGGTCCCCAAAATGGCTCTCAAGCGTGCAGCCGAGGAAACAGAGAAAATATCGCCACAATGCACCCCTTCACGTGAGGCAGGGATTCGTGTCCTCCTGTCTGTCACCTGAACTCAGGAAGAGATTCGGCAAGAGGAGCATGCAGCTCAGAAAGGGTGACTCGATAAGGGTTATGAGGGGAAACATGAAGGGCAAGACAGGAACAGTTGAGAGGGTCGACCTCTCCAAGTGCAAGATATATACCGAAGAGAT
>DAOVFN010000125.1 GCA_030672885.1 Candidatus Aenigmatarchaeota archaeon
CAACAGGGCTGTATGCCTGCTTGCTGGCCTCTTTGTCGTGGGGACCTTCCTGGGCATTTGCCTGCTTCTCATGCGGTAAGCTTTTACAGGAGGGCACGCCCTTCCCCTAAAGCTTAAGCAAAACACGCATAAGACACAAAAGACCTGGGTGATGTGCTTTTACAGGAACTTCCGGTATGCTTAACATTGTGATATTCTCCATGTTGTCTCATATTTGCATGACTCGAAACGATCTGTGTAGAAAACGGATTCCTTCACTGTATTGGAAGATTGTTACTCTACCCAAGAGTTATTACTTGATGTGTCCAGGACCTAATCCTAAGAGTCTCTTGTAGCGGATTATTCTTTCATAAGAGCTGTTTATCTTATCCTCAGGAATATCTCCCCTTACAACAGCTCTATATACAGCATTGTGAAGTCTTGGGAAATGATCATGCTTGTCAAGGGCCTTCATCGCTTTACCATCTATCATTTGTTTGGGATAGGTTACAAGCAGAATATCATTGCATTTGGCAGCATCAACAATTCTTATTGTGCCATCCAAATCACCCCCCTTCTCTGTATAGCGTTCATTTAGGGAAGCCATGAAAATCTCATCTGCTACTGATAAGCCGTTGAATCCCAACTTTTCTCTGAGATATTTCTCAACTTTGGGGGATAGTGTTGCTGGCAATTTCTCATCAAGGGGTGATATTACATGACCCTTCATGATACCGTTTATACCATGGTTCCGGATGGCATGAGCAAAGGTAGAAGATGCTGAATAATTACTGTTGCTGTTATCAGCCTTCAGCGAACTGAGGCGTCGGTGGGGATTCCTATCCAGACAACCATACCCTGGAAAGTGTTTACCCACTGAGATTATCCCGTTCTTTTGCATCTCCTCGATAGCGATGCCACTCAGTGTCTCAACAGTCTCACCCCTATCTGAATAGGACCTGCCATATTCACTCATATAACCCCTGTAACCCCTCTGAGCAGTATCCAGAACCGGGGCGAAATTCATGTTTATTCCGCATTCCTTCATTATTGCAACATAGTTGCTGATATCCCTTTCAAACCCCTTTGTCGTGCCTTTTTGTTCAAGCTGCAGGCCATATTCCCTTGCACGCTTAAGTTGAGCAACATTTTCAAACAGATTGAATTTATCTCCCCCCTCACCATCGATTGCTAAGAATAGAGTCGGATCAAGTCTCTTTAATCTTGATATAATTTCTCGTACCTTATTAATATCAACGACGTGATTGGTCTGAAGAAAATCGGTAAGAAAATCAATCTTCCCACCCATACCAATTATGAGACCCCCAATCCCCAGATCTATGTATTCTTCTATAACCCTGAATTGTTCTTTCTCTTCGTTGATTAGAGGTATGACTACCGTGAATAGCTGTGCTACCTTTCTTTTCAGTGATGCTTGTGAAGTGGACATATTGAACAGTTTATTTAAATTCAGTATATCGATATCCTATTCTGTATAAGTTTATAAACAAACGTATAAATCTTTTAGTGACACGGCAGAGGTGTAATCTCTACAGACATGCTGCATACCTTTTCTCATATGTGGCGAGGAACTGTACACTTCCTGTACGCTTAACCTTTAATATTCCTCAACCGAACTATGAACAGACCCCTAAACACCGGGACGGTGTCAGGTGGCTGATAACATGACTGTCTTTTCACATTCCAGGATTATGTGTTTTGAGCGCTGCCCGCTCAAGTTCAGGTTCAAGTACATCGACAAGCTAAAGACCCTCAGGGAACAGGGCATCGAGGCCTTTATGGGAAGCCTTGTGCATGCCACTCTCGAGAAGCTCTACAAGGACATGAGGTTCAAGAAACTCAATACGCTTGATGATCTCCTGGCCTGGTTCAGAAGGGAGTGGAAAAAGAACTGGAATGACGACATCCTCATCGTGAAAAAAGACTACACACAGGAGAACTACAGAAAGATGGGTGAGGACTACATACGGGATTATTACAAGAGGTACAGTCCCTTTGACCATACAAGGACAATCGCCCTGGAGGAGCGGGTGATGATAAACCTGGACGCCGCGGGAAAATACCGCCTTCAGGGATTCATAGACCGCCTGGCCTATGCAGGGGACGGTGTCTATGAGGTCCATGACTACAAGACCAATTTCAACGTGCCGGTGAAACAATATATCGAGGAAGACAGGCAGCTGGCGCTCTATGCGCTGGGCGTGCTGCACAACTACCAAGACGCCAAGAGAGTCAAGCTTGTGTGGCACTTCCTGTCAGCAGACAAGGAAATCGTGCTCGAGAAGAGCCAGGACGAGCTCGATGCGCTCAAAAAGAGCACCATGGAACAGATCGATAAGATAACATCAGAGAAAAAATTCGCTCCCATGCCAGGGCCGCTGTGCTCATGGTGCGAGTTCAGGGAAGAATGCCCTGCGCAAAAGCACATAACCAAGACAGAGAACCTGCCTGCAAACGAATACCTCAATGAGCCCGGCGTCAAGCTCGTGAACCGTTATGCTAAGCTCAAGCAAAAAGAGAAGGAATTCAAAGAGGAGATAGGAGAGGAAATCACCAAGGTCCATGAGGCCCTTTTCCGATATGCAGAAAAAGAGGGCCTCCAGGTGGTGGCTGGTTCGGGTGTCAGGGCCCGGATGTGGAGCAAGTCGTGCCTGAAATTCCCGGGAAAGAGAGACCCTGGCAGGGAAGAAATGGAGGAGATAATAAGGTCATCCGGGCAGTGGGACAATGCCTCGATGCTCGA
>DAOVFN010000017.1 GCA_030672885.1 Candidatus Aenigmatarchaeota archaeon
TCCTCATGCCAGAGAATTAACCTGTTTACTTATAAAACACGTAGCAGCGCTATTTCCTGCTATCTGTCTTTTTGGGCCCTGCCATCTCAGCCTTCTTTGCCGCTGGCTTCCTTTTTTGGGCAGTCCCCTCTGCGTTCTTGCCTTCCAGTATCCTGACCCTGGTTTCGTCAAATAGCTTGGATATGCCTGGCTTCTTTCCCAGGGACTCCATGTAATTATCTATATGCTCTCCCCTTATCCTTTCCTCTGGGGGAATCACTTCCTTGGAATGGGGTATCTCAAGCCCCGCGTCCAGGCATCCCCTGAGGGTCCCGTATATCCTGGAGCCCTTGGTTGATGTGTGGAGGCCTGTGTCAAGCACAGCAGATTTCACACCTTTCTCCTTGGCCATCACACCGCAGAGCAGCCCTGTCAGGTATGCTCCGGGAAGGTTTCCTGTGGCGCCCTTCCATCCGAACCCGTTAAGGTGCCTTGACGTAACCGTTACAATGGACCTGTCTCCCTTGGGAGAATGCTCCACTATCTGGCAGCTGACGCTGTTGACGCTCCTTCTTACGACAACCCTGGGCTTCCCTGACTTCAGCAGCCCGAGCCTGTGCCTGTAGTCGGTCCTGCCCTCCCTTCTCCTCCTGTGGGCTACTATCCTTACCTTTCCACATGTCATGATAATCACTTCTTTGCCTTGGCCTTTTTGGGCCTTGTCTTTTCAGGCTTCTCCTTGGCTGGTTTCCTTGCAAGGGGCTTCTTTACGATCTTCCTCGTTGCCACCTTTGCCGCAGCCTTCTTTTTGACCGCCTCCTTGGTGGACTTCTTGCTTGTGCCCTCCTTGAGCATGTCATGTTCCTTGAGATAATATAACAGGTGCTTCTTGTTCCTGAAGAAACCGCCCTTGATTCTCCTGTAGAGTATGCCGTAGTCCTGCCTGGCTATCTGGCTTCCCTCTCTCATCTCTGACAGGAGCCTTCTCAGGGGCCTGACCTTTTCTATCCACTTGGTCTTGTCGTTCTTTCTTGCGCCCTTGGTACCCTTTCTCCTTCCTGGCCCGCGCATCCGGCCCTTCTTCTTCTGCTCAAGCTTTTTCTTGGAGGCGAATTTGCTCGTGCCCTTTTTCTGGACGCTCCATATCATGCCCTTTTGTATGAGTCCCCTTATGTCCTCCCTGGTCAGTGATTCCTCTACCTCTTCGCTGGGCTTTATCCTGACCCTGGAAACGCCGCATTTCATAATCTTCGCGGCAATCTTCTTCTGGGAACCCATGTCCATATCACTCGCCCCCAAAGTCATTTAGCGTGTACTCGAATTCAGAACCCTTCTTGAGTTCGCCCCGCTTCTTGAGAATTTCCCTGGCCATGAGCCAGAACATGAGGGCGATGCTCTTCCGGCCGTTGTTGTTGGCAGGTATGCAGAGGTCTAGGTCCTCTGATATGTTGAATGTGTCGCAAAGCGCCACGATGGGAACCCTTCTTTTCCTTGCTTCCTTTACGGCCTGCTCGTCCACAAGGGGGTCCACCACAAGAACGACATCTGGCTCATAGAATTCCCTGTATGAGGGATTTGTCAGCGTCCCTGGTGAGAATCTGCCTGCTATGGCCTTGGCGCCCACTACTTCTGAAAACGTTTCTATGGCCTTTGCTGCGTTGTCCTTCCTGGACACCACCATGATTTTGCCGAATCTCGAGAGGAATTCTGTTGCTACCCTTATCCTCTGGTCAACTTTCTGCAGATTGAACACAGCCAGGCCATCATCCCTGATTTTGTAGACGAACTGCCTCATGTATGGCGTACAGGATTTCATGCCTATGTGCATTCCTGCAGTCAGATATTCTGTCTTCTTAACCAGCATCTCTTCTGTCATGTTCTCACTATATCCGATTTTAACAGTTAATAGATTAAAGAGATAGGTATTTAAATATTCTGATAATGCAAAGGGCTATAGCACAATCTCATACAGTTTGGCTAATTGTGTCCCAAAGCCCCATGCAACTCAAAACTATTTATCATAGTCCTGCGGGAAAACCCACATCATTCAGGGGTGGAATGGGAGCAGGGCAAATATTTAAACATCTCTGTGCTACATATACTATAGGGCTGGACGAGCCCGAATTCACGCTCGTGGAGATGGGAGTTCCCCTCTTGGAGATACTCCTTGGGGGCAGCCCGTCAGAGAAGCGAGAACTATACGCGGTGAGCATTGTGCAACAGACGCTGGAAGCCCACGAGCACCAATCGTGGGAGGATGCCACAAAACAGGCGCGTTAAACACCTGATTATCCTGAATGTGCTGGAAATATCAGTTGACCGGTTAGACTGATGGGTAATGATATCATTTGGAGGGGTTCTTGATGCCTGAATTCGATATTAAAGTTGAGAATGTCGTCTCCTTTGCCTCCCTCGGTAAGGACATCTCCCTTACCATGCTGGTGGAGAAGATGGAAAACGTCGAGTACGAGCCAGAGCAGTTCCCCGGCCTTGTCTACAGGATACAGGATCCAAGGGCGGCTGCGCTCATATTCTCGTCCGGCAAGATAGTGTGCACAGGTGCCAGGAGCATAGACCTGTCAAAGGAGGCCATGCACAAGATTGTGGACAGGGTGAGGAAAACCGGTGTGGATCTCCCTAGGGAGTTCAGCATAAAGATTGAGAACATAGTTGCCTCCTCCAAGATAGATGCCAAACTGAACCTCGAGGAGATAGCGTTCGCTCTTGAGAATGCCGAGTACGAGCCAGAGCAGTTCCCCGGTCTTGTCTACAGGATAAGGGAGCCCAGGGTGGCCTTTCTGCTGTTCAGCTCAGGCAAGATAATCTGCACAGGGGCGCACACGATTTCCGATGTCCAGTCAGCGCTGAAGAAGCTTAAGATAAGGCTCGAGGAGATAGGAGTAAAGGCCGAGCCAGGAGTAAACAGCAAGGAGGCATTGCCCAAGAAGCCTGCAAAAGGGAAATCCCCCAAAAAGAAAACCGCTTCAGGGAAACCTGACAAAAAAGGGGCCAGCGCTTCAGAAGATGAGAAGGCCATGCCTGAGAAAAAAAGCCGCCTAGTCAAAGGAAGCCGAGGAGCGGAGAAGTAAAAATTCCATTTCTGTATCGTTTTCATAAGGGCGGTCGCGAACCCCTACAAACCTAATATAACGTATCCCTCAGGCTTATAGTGCACATATTATTAATTGTATAAAACATTTGTAAATGAATCTCCCGGGGCGGATTGCAACTAACGGACGGGATTTGTGTTAAATCCCCCGACATGGGTTGCATAATAATGGTCCGGACGAAGTGAGGAAGTTGGCAGGCGGCACATCCTTATAAAATTTTGCACTAATATCAATATATGACACTTACACAAAAATCCAATGTAACAAGAGGCGTGGATTATGCAAATTCTAAATTCGAGGACACCAAAAAATATATAGCTAGCGAAATCGCCGTTATGGAAAACGTATCTGATTATGAGACTTTCTACAAATTTATGGAACAATTCCCAGAGAGGATAAAAACAGTAGTACTCAAAGAAGCACCAAATAAGGAAGAACTTGAACATTGGGATAACGATGTCAAAGAAAGATTAACGGTAGGAAGAGATTTATATTTGAGATTGGTATCCGAAGAGTTGGAAAAAAGAAGTGATAATTATTCCCCAATGCAGGGTTCTGCTTGGGAAGCCTTCAGCGAATGCCTAAAAGAAGCAGGTAAATACATTAAAGCTAGCATATGATCGATGCCGCCTGCCAACTGAAACCAACAAGCTTTATACGAATCTCACTTCCTGGCCGTTCTGAGGCCAGTCTTGTTCTGCCATGCATACTTCTTTATCCTCTTGGACTTGCCGAAGCCGCATGCCGAGCATATGCTGTCCCTGATGTGGTAGCTCCTGCTTCCGCATCTCCTGCACAGTATATGTGTCTTCTTCTGCCTCTTTCCCATGCTGGGGCTTCCCATTCCTGCCATGTTATTCCTTTCCTCTTGCTGCCTGGCGTCTTGGCCGCGTTCTCGCGTCAGTGACGGCAACGCTTCGCAGCAATAACTAATCAGCAAACCATGTATATATATCATACAAGAGAAAGCTATTTCTCAGGGGATATGTACACGATGCTGTCTCCCCTTATAAGGACCTTTCCGAGTTTTATGTCCTTCTCGCCGCTTATTGTAGCATCATCAAGCCAAATGTTGATGTGCGAGTCAAATGCCTTCAGGGTTCCTGTTATGCGCTCATTTTGCTTGGTTCTTACTATTATCTTCTTGTCCATTGAGCTTCCCAATACATCAAGTGGTCTCTGCACTTAAAACACCTCTCTTATAGCGTTACTCATTCATCAATGAATGAACACCGCGCTTTTAACTGTCATGTTCCTGTGTCTGCCAGCGCGTTTAAGATTATTCGCACGCATGCTTTTAAGCCTTTTCCTGTATTCTGCCTGTCCTGGTCCTATTTCCCGCGGCCCTTGTGCATATATACCTTACTGACAGGCCATGATATCTCTATGCCCTCCTTGTCAAAGCGCTTCTTGAGAGCCTTGATGAACTCATGCCTGAGGACATACTGGTCCGCGAACTTGCTGACCCTGAATATAACCTTGAAGTTGATGTTGGAGTCCCCGAATTCCTTGAACCTCACAAGCGGCTCGAATCCCTTTGCGCCGGTCCCGAGCTTCTTGAGGACACTCCTCGCGACCTCAACAGTGACCTTCTCGACCCGGTCGAGGTCCTCGTGGTAACTCACCCCGCATTCCACACCGAACCCTATCTCCTGCTTGGGCTTGTCATAGTTTATAAGCTTGCTGGCTGCGAGCTTGGAGTTGGGGATTATCACATAGTTCCGGGTAAATGTCTTTATCTTTGTGGAGCGCCACCCTATGTCTATCACTGTCCCGCGGTCTCCGCTGTCCAACTCTATGAAGTCGCCAAGCTTTATTGGCCTGTCCATCATGACATGCGCTCCTGCAAATAATTCCTTTAGCGTGTCCTGAAGGGCCAGGGCAATCGCAATGCCCCCAATCCCCATGGCGGCCACGATGGCTGTTATCTCAATCCCGAATGACGCGAGTATCCAGACCAGGGCGAGCAGGAGGATGATGCCCGAAACCACCCGCTTTATCGTGGGAAGGTACTGTTCGTCCATCTTGGTGTGTGTCCTGGTCGCCACCTCGATTGCGTACCACCGGACAATCGCATTGATTACCCTTATAGCAACCAGCGCACCGAATAATATATAGAATACCGTGAAGCCGCCGTTTATGTAAAGGGCGTATTCAGACAGCTCGGGAAGGCCCTGAAGCGCGACAAACACGCCTGCCACGACAATGCCCATGACAAGGGGGAGCGATATGGCATCAACGAGCAGGTCGTCCAGCTCGGACTTTGTCTTGGTAGACACATGAAGCACGAACCGCTTTATGATGAAGTTGACGGCCTTGGCGGCCACGAAGAACGCTGCTATAATCACGACGGCCGTGATGTAGTCTGCATACACCCTGCCCACGAATGGTAAAACAAACGAGTCAACATAACCCAGCACGGTTTCAAGCATAGTATCATCTTGGCGGGCCGCTATTTATAGTAAAGGTCATAAATTGGAAAGTGCCTTTTGCTAGTTGTACCTGACACTATTCCAAACAGTCTTGCATGCCAATGCGAGAGATTTGCAGTTCTGCTGCAAAGACTTGAAACCGCTGGTTTCAAGAGATGTGCATGCACTCTCGTGCTGATGCACAAGATTATGTCAGGTACTATAAATTCGATTCAGCCAACCCGACTCACCGGTTGCATATAACTGGTGGCAAGGAGCCCAGCAACCAGGCCTTAACATGCTTAGTGATGTTTATAAACCTATGCGGGCCTATACTATCTATGTCCACATCATGGCACCTGAGGTCAAAGAAGAAGACGACCGGCGGAAGGCTGAGCATGTTCAGAAAGAAGAAGAAGACAGACCGGGGAACGCTCTTTCTGGAGACCAGAATAGGAGAGAGGCACGTTAAGATGAAGCGTGTCCGGGGCGGCGGGATCAAGCCCAAGCTCCTCTCAGTGAATATGATAAATGTCTCTGACAGCAAGGGCAAGGTCAGGCGGGCAAAGCTGCTCTCTGTCAAAGAGAACGATGCCAATCCGCATTACATCAGGAGGAACATCCTTACCAGGGGCGCGGTTGTCGAAACCGATACAGGCCTGGCAAGGGTGACGTCAAGGCCTGGCCAGCACGGTATCGTCAATGCAGTCCTGCTCGAAGAAAAGAAGGCATAAGCTGTTTCTGAATCATCCCGAATAAGAATATAAGCAAAACGCAAGCAGCGCCATCTATCTAAATCTGCTATGAACCATTTGGCAGAAAGTTCCCACGAACCCCTTATTTGGATTCTATGAGCGCTATTGCCTTCATGGGACAGTTCTCGACACAGGACATGCATTCAACACAGTCCTCAGGCCTGGCAACATGCGACTTCCCGTCCTTTAGTTCAAAAACGTTCTGGGGACAGACCGAGACACATATGCCACATCCTGTGCATTTCTCTGTGTCAGCATTTGGAAACTTGTGATCAATCTTTACCATTCATGACACCTTGAAGCGAATTCAGGCGGGTGAACTTCTCCATACCTTTCACAAAGGGCTTCCTAATTCATCGACCACAGCACACAGGCCTTACATGGTCATCCAAAGGAGTGTATCCGGGCAGTCCCCGCCATATGAGCAATATAGGGGATAGTATAACTATAAAACTATCGGCTCTCATTCCCCAGCTCTCGCAGGGGTGTCCGTTGAGTATGAGCTTGTCAAATTCTATTATAGTAAAGGACATAACCAATTGGAAATTGTCCTTTGCTGGTTGTATCGGACATCGTTCCAAAAGATTTTGTCCGATACTATAGTTTCCTCTTCCTTCCAGGTTTCCTGAGAATGACCTGTCCTTTCTCAGTGTACTGCCCCCATGACCGCTGTACCTTACTCCTTGAGACCTTCTGGGATATTACCAGTTCCTTTGTTGACATGCCTTTTTGTTTCCATCTGAGTATCCAGCGTGTCTTTTTTTGTTGAGTTCTATCATTTGGCTTGTTGTTGAGAAGGTGCGAAATAATTTCGGGATACCACACAGGGATTGCAGAGAGGCAATATTATTTAAGCAGTCCATATAATTATTAATGGAGCACATGAAGATATCAACCACCATACCCAAGCTTGACGAGTTCTTCAGTGGAGGGGTTGAGCCCGGCTCCAAGGTGCTCATAATATCCGACATGTTAGTGGACAAGGCCATGTTCGGCATAAACATCATGGCCGGCAGGCTCAAGGAAGGCGACAACGGCATCTATTTCATCAACAACAAGATTCCGGACTACATAAAGCAGAACATCACGGGATGGGAGAGCTTCAAGAAGAAGGTCTCGTTCATAGACGGCATATCATATAGCCTCGGACAAAAGAGCAGGGAGGAATTCCAGATAAGCGAGAAGACCATAAACGTTAAGCCCTACATAAGGAAGTCCATGGAGGTCTTTGGGAAGGCCCTCAAGAAGAGAAAGGCTTATGGAACGACCGCGATATTCGATTCCCTTGACTTCTGGATAGGCCACTGGTCAGATGTGGAGAGGTTCGTCAAGGAAACCGAGGACGCAATCAGGGCCACGCGCACGGTTTCATACTACCTCCTTGCCAACATAGGGTTCAAGCCGAGCAACATCCAGACATTTGCCAAGTGCTTTGATTATGTTCTCTGGCTCAAGGCATTTGACAGAAAGGGCATAGTGCTCAAGCAGATATATGTCCACAAACCCAATACAAAGTTTGCATTGCCCTTTGAGATAACGGAATCAGGCATCTCTATGTATATCCCCAAGGTCCTGGTTACAGGTCCCTTCCACGCAGGAAAGAGCTCTACAATAAAGGCGCTCTCCCAGAAACCCGTCAGCGTCGACCGGATGGGAACCACCATCTCCATGGACCACGGCTGGGTAGAGAGAGACGGCATGGCGGTCGATCTGTTCGGCACTCCCGGCCAGGAAAGGTTTGACTGGATACTCAATACACTCTCACAGAGCGTACTTGGCATATTACTTGTTGTTGACTCCACAAAACCCGGGACATTCCAGCGTGCAAAGCAGATGCTTAAAAAAATAAAAACCAGGAACATACCAGTGATAATACTTGCAAACAAGCAGGACCTGAAGGGGGCCATGCCGCCAAAGAAGATCGAAAAGGAACTCGGCTTCCCTGCAGTGGGAACGGTTGCTACAAAGAAGAAGGGCATGGATGATGCCCTTAGGATGCTCTTTGACGAAGTGCTCAAGAGACAGAAATGGTGCTGAGTGAGGAAACCATGGGAACAAAGGAAGAGGACCTGAAAAAGATACTGGTTGACTTCGAGTCAACAGGGAATGTCATAGGCTCTGCTGTGGTCAGGCGTGACGGGCTCATGATAATATCCAATCTCCCCAGGGAGGTCAACTCCAAGGCAGTCGCTGCCATGGCCGCTGCCATAGTCGGGACAGGCGAGACCGCCAGCAAGGAGCTCAGCATAGGCGAACTAAACCAGATTGTGGTGGAATCAGCCAGCGGCAAGCTCATATCCATAGGGGCGGGCCCTGATGCCATATTTACGGCACTCGTCAGGGCCAATGCCAATATAGGGCTTGTTCTCATGAACATGGAGCGCTCAAGCAAGAAGATATCTGTCGTGATAGGTTAGCTCGCAATCAGAATAGTTTTGTCAGTTTGAGTGTTCGCATGAGGGGTACCGGCAGAAACCATTTTTAACCAGCCCCGCATAATATCATTGTACAGTGGTTTCATGGAGAGAGTCAGGACATGCATACCGGGGATGGACGAGATAATGGGCGGGGGCATACCAAAGAGGCAGCTGTCCCTCATAACCGGCACAAGCGGCACCGGAAAAACCACATTCTGCTGCCAGTTCATGCACGATGGAATAAAGAGGTTCAATGAGAGCGGTGTCTACCTCTCATTCGAGGAACAGTCCGATTCCATAAAAGAGAACACAAAGGAGTTCGGATGGGACTTCGACGCCCTTGAAAAGACAGGGCGGTTCTCTTTTATCAGGTACGATCCCTATCACATCGAGGATGTCTTCGACATACTTGAATCGAACATACGTGAGATAAAGGCAACCAGGGTAGTTGTAGATTCCATATCCGCCCTTGGCCTGCATGTAAGGGACGAGGCAGAGCTGAGGAAGATGATATTCGACCTCTCCATGGTTCTGAGGAAGCTCAACTGCACCTCGGTCATGGTCAGCGAGATTGTTCCGGGCACTACCGGCCTCTCCAGGTACGGGGTCGAGGAGTTCGTGGCTGACAGTGTCATAGTTCTCTATTACGAAAGGATGCAGTCAACCTTTTCCAGGGCAATCCAGGTGTGGAAGGTGAGGGGCTCCCCTCATTCAGAGAAGCTCCATCCATATAGCATAACAAAGAAGGGGATAACCGTCTATCCAGAAGAGGAAGCCTTCATCAAGAGGTGACCATATCTAATTTTAACCCCCTGATGCAATTATAAACATGTCCAGGAAAGGCCTGTTCGGAATGGCCCCCCCAGCAACATATCCGAGGTTCGAGTTCAGGGAGCCCAAGCATTTCGTGATAATTCCGCATTTCGAGAATCTGGCCAAGGTCAATGTTCGCTATCCCCTTCTGCCCCCCCATACCCATGCCGAGATAAAATGGTCCCATGAGAAAAGGAACCTGCTTTACAGCATCATAGAGCCCAAGCTTACCAAGAGCGAACTCTCCAAGATAGATATTATAGAGAAGGCGCTCACGGAAGTCATAGACGTGAAGCTCACATCAATAAAAAAGGGCGGCGGTGCCATAGACTACCTCCAGCAGAAGACTGCGTCCGTCCTGGATGATTTGGGCATGCCCCTGAAGGATGAGAGCTACAGTGTTAGATTATGGTCCGTAATTGGGCTCCAGAGGATCGGGGACGAGGGGACCGTAGATGCTCTAATTGGAGCATTGTCGGATCCTGATGAAGCAGTGCGGGCGGAGACGGTTTTGGCCCTCGAAAATA
>DAOVFN010000005.1 GCA_030672885.1 Candidatus Aenigmatarchaeota archaeon
CTTCCCTGGAGGCACTGCCTGTTCCTGAAGGGAACAGAACACATATGCCGAACCAGGCACCGAGTTCATTTGGTGGTCGCATGGTGGCATACTGATATAAATCACCATATGCAATAAACAATTCAAGGCAGGTTAAAAGATGTCAGTTAAACTCGGCACACAGAGCATAAGGACGATAGCGGCATTCGAGAAGATGACCAAGGTCCATGCAAGGGACTGCCTTATAATGGAGGACAGCATATACTTTCTGGTGGATCCAGGCAAGATAGGGTTTGCCATAGGCAAGAACGGCTCCAACATCAAAGAGGTCAGCAAGGTCTTTGGCAAGAACGTCAGGCTCTTTGCCTATCACAACAAGCCAGAGGACATGCTCAGGGCAATGATACCCATGATAAAGAGCATGAATATGGGAAAGGGCACGATATCACTGACCATCCCGGCCTCTGACAGGGTAACTGTCATAGGAAAGGGGGGAAGGAACATCAGAGCCATAAAGGAAATCATGAACAGGCATTTTGACATAAAGAACATCAAGCTAAGATAGGAGGGTTTGCATGAAGGTACATGTTTTGAGTAAGAAGGGAGATACGGTTGTGTTCGTCCTGGACGGCGCAACGCCGGCTTTTGCCAATGCAATGAGAAGGATAATGATATCAGAGGTTCCCACCCTTGCGGTGGAGTGGGTCGATTTCCACATAAATGGCTCCATACTCTTTGACGAGGTTATAGCCCACCGGATAGGGCTCATACCCATCGTGTTCGATCCCAAGAAGTTCGGCCTCAAGGACGAGTGCAAATGCGGGGGAAAGGGATGCCCGCTCTGTGAGACCGTGTTTGCCCTTGAAAAGACAGGGCCCTCGGTGGTCAGCTCGGGTGATCTCAAGTCCTCGAACAAGGCAGTCAAGCCAACCAGCCCGGACTTTCCCATAGTGGAGCTTCTCAAGGGACAGAACATCAAGCTCGAGGCCAGGGCCCAACTCGGGACAGGCCTGCAGCATGCCAAGTGGCAGGCGGCCAATGCCTCATACCAATATTATCCAGAGCTTGAGGTTTCCAAGGACTGCAAGCCCCAGGACCTCAAGGGATGCGTATCGGCATGCCCCAAGGGCATCCTTGCCCTCAGCGGAAACGAGCTCACGCTCGAGGACCCTGCAAGATGCGACCTCTGCCTCAAGTGCGAATCCGTCACCGATGGCGTAAAGATGAGGGCAGACCCCAACAAGTTCATATTCAGAGTGGAAACCGCCTCTGGACTCGCACCATCATACATAATCGAGAAGGCAGGAGAGATACTCCAGGTCAAAGCAGAGGAATTTAAAAAGAGCGCCGGCAAACTATAAACATGTCCTCCAAACTGGTGTTCTCCTGGATACTCGGGGGTGTCTTCCTTCTCCTTGGTGTCTGGATTATCAACAACCTCAGGCTGACCCTCGGTGTGAGCGAGCTCTCCTATGCCATAGCCATGCTCGTGGCCTTTATATTCATCCTGGTGGCAGGCCTCTTATGGATAAATGTCTCTGTCGGGGTCAGGCACAGGCTCTAGCTTTACTGCAGCATGCGTTTTTAAGCCATATTTAATATGGCTTGTCATTTGGCTGACTGAAAGTATCTCGACACCTTTACTTTCTTCCGGGGGTTTAGAAAAAAACGAATCCATAATCAAATTCTCAATCCATAAATTAAAACCAGCAATCCCATCGCCATTGAAATGTATTTAAACATATTTAAATAACTAAATGGATAACCTTCAGTGATATAACGGTTAACAGTTATATGCGTGCAAGCAAGAAAACGTGATGTTATGGGAGAGTTCAACGCCAGGGACCTGAAGAGAAGGCGAAAGAAGTTCAGGTGGAAGTCCACTGCCCACAAGAGGAAGTTCCTCAAGCTCTGGAGAAAGGACCCGCTCCGGGGTGCCCCCATGGGCAGGGGAATAGTCCTCAAGAAAAAGGGCGTGGAACAGAAGCAGCCCCATTCCGGCATAATCAAGGCGGCCAGGGTCCAGCTGGTCAAGAACGGCATACAGGTAACGGCATTTGTCCCCAAGACCAATGCCATAAAGTTCGTTGACGAGCACAACGAGGTCATGCTCGAGGGCATGGGCGGCTCACAGGGCGGCGCAGTAGGTTCCATGCACGGCATCAAGTACAAGGTGGTCTCTGTGTCAGGCGTTTCCCTGAACGAGCTCCTGAAGGGAAAGAAAGAGAAGCCAAAGGGCGCATAATCCCAGAATTAGTTCATAATCAACGAGGCAAGATAACATGACAGACGAAATCCCAGCAAAAAAGGACCCCAAGGAGATTGTGCCTGAGAAACCAGCAGCAGTCAAGCCAGAGACAACCCCACCGCTGCAGGCAAAACCAGTCCAGGCAGCGAGCCCGGCAGCAGTCAAGCCAGAGACAACCCCACCACTGCAGGCAAAACCAGTCCAGGCAGCGAGCCCGGCGTCCCCGGCGCAGGGGCCCGACGCGCCAGCGGCCAGGGAGGCAAAGCCAGCGGTGCAGGAGCCTGCTGCGGCAAAGGCAATGCAGCACCCTCCGGCCAGCAGTCCTGAGCAGGCAAAGCCCGTCTCCAGTGCTAGTGATGATGCCGAAAAGCCCGGCAAGCCCGCATGGGACGCAAAGACACTTCTCTTTAACCGATGGGATATCTCAGATGCAGTTGTGAGTGACCTCGGGCTCAAGAGCTACATGAACCTCACTCCTATAATAGTTCCCAGGACAGGGGGCAAGTACGGTCCCAAGCGCGGCCAGAAATACAAGGTACCCATAGTCGAGAGGTTCATGAACAAGCTCATGGTATCCGGCCACAGGGGCAAGAAGCACAAGCTAACATCCGGCCACCATGTGGGAAAGATCCCGAACCTCTACAATCAGGTCAAGGAAGCATTCATCATAATCGAAAAGAGGACAAGCAAGAACCCCATCCAGGTCCTGGTCACTGCCGTGGAAAACTCGGCCCTTCTCGAAGAGGTGGCATCTTACAGGCTGGGTGGAACCATAGCCCGGAATTCTGTGATAACCTCGCCTCAGAGGAGGCTTGACATTGCGCTCAAGCACCTGACACAGGGAATATACCGCTCATCCTTCAGAAGCAAACAGAGCCTTGCCAGAGTGATAGCCAACGACCTCATAGCCGCTTCCACCAACGACCCCAAGAGCTTTGCGGTCTCCGAGCGAAACAGAATAGAGAGAGAGGCCGAGGGCGCCAGGTAAAGCGATTCAGCATCATTCAGAATCTTCTCTGAGTTCTACTATCTTCGTGGGTTCATTCCTGTTTTTGTCCCTCTCAAGCCTATAGAGGTTGCCGCCCACACCCTCCGATACCCTGTCGTCATGCGTTATCAGGAACACCTGCTCCACAAAGCTCCCTATCCTCTCCTTCAGGGCATCTGTCAGGTGCTCTATTGCATTGTCGTCCAGGTTGTGCGTGGGCTCGTCAAGTATGAGCCACCTCAGGTTTGGTATGAATGCCATGGAAAATGCCACCCTCAACGCCAGTGCGGCCATGGACCTCTCGCCCCCGGATGCAGTGCCCTCGACACTGACCCAGTCCCCATTTTCCTTCAGCTGAAGCACATAGTCATTATCAACGTCCAGCCTTATCCCAGTGAAGTCCCCGTACGGATAGAAATCTTCCCAGATAATGCTCATGGTGCTGTTCACATTTTTGAGGAACTCCTCTCTCAGCTGGTTCTGCGTGAGCCTGACGGCATTCACGAACTTGCCTATGTTTTCAACCAGTTCCTGGTCGAGCATGCTCTCCTGACTGTACTTTACCATGAGCTCCTCTCTGGATCTGAGTTCCCTGAGCATCTCCTGCCTGTCTTCTATCCGCTGCTTTGCGGCCTCGTATCTTGCGCGCAGCTCCCTCTCTTCACCTGCTGCGTTCTTCAGTTCATTCCTCATGGCCCCCATGTCAATGCACTTCAACCTCTCAGAGAACCTCCTCTCCTGTGCGAGCATCCCCGCCCTTCTCTTCTCGTACTCTCCCTCTCTTTTCTCAAGGGCCTTCACAGACTCTATGTCCTTCATGGCGGCCCTGAGGCCCTCGAGCTCCCCGCGCCTCTCTGCCAGCCTTGACTCAAGCCCTGACAGCGCTCCCCCTGACTCCTCAACGCATGACACAAGACCCGAAACCTCCTTTCTCAATCTCTCTGATTTCACTTCCCGCGACTCCACGAGCTCCTTCTTCTTGGCAGGCGATATCTCGCTCTCGCACAGGGGGCATCTGTCCCCGAGCCTCTGTATGTCCTCCATGCTCTCCTTTATGATTTGCATCTCTGTGTTCAGGGAGGCTACCTTCTCCTTGCTCTGTTCCATGCTCTTCCTTGCCGCCCCAGTCCCCTCCTCAAGCTCCTGGATTGCCCTCTCTGCTGACTCCATCTTCCTGACCACTTCTTCCCTGCTGCTTCCCTTCAGCTGCCCCATCCTTTCGCTTATGCTCTCCTCTATCTGCTTCATCCCGGCATTCACACCCTCCAGGTTCCTCCTGATATCATTCAGCTCCTTCTCGTCGTCCTCAAATCCGGATATCCTTTCCTCGATTCCGGTCACCGTCTTTCCTGCCTTATGGATTCCCTTCTCCAGCGTGTCTGTCTCCCCTTGGAGACCCTCGAGCTCCTTCCTTATGCTGGATATCCTTTCGGGCAGTCCCTCCTTCCTCATCTCTGCAAGCATCCTGAGTCTCTCCTCCCTTCCGTGCCTTATCCTGTTAGACAGCGAGACAGCGTTCTCCCTGGCACTTTCGAACCTGTCCAGCCTGAGCATCCGGTCTATGTGCCCCATCCTCTGCCCCTTCGGAATCCTCAAAAAGTAGTCAATGGCATTCTGCTCTGAATACACTGCCTTGGAGAACAGCTCATAATCCATGTCCAGTATTCTCGAGACCTCCCTGGTCACGCCCTGGGCAGTGGCTTCCACGAGCCTGTCGTCCTCCCTGAGCTCAGCAGCCACTGTCCCCTTTCCCCTCCTGATAGTCCTCATGACAGAGTATCTCTTTTCCCCCAGGGAGAACTCCAGGCAGACCTCGGACTCGTCCATGACCTGGGGTTTCTTCATTATGAGGTCGTCAAGCCCGGCCCTCCTGGTCTGGACCTCAGGGAGCGTTCCGAACAGGGCAAACGACATGGCCTGCATGATACTGGTCTTTCCTGAACCCATTATCCCGATTATGGCATTCACTCCACCAGAGAACTCGAATTCTGACTCAATATGCGACTTCCAATTCCTGAGCCTTACCTTGGTTATCACGCCATTCTCCCCAGTCAATTATTGGAGAAAAATCTTTTAAGGGCAATGAGCCATTTAAATTATTTTCCATGCACTATGAAACAGGAATATTTCACAGCAGCAAAGTGATTTTGATGACAGGCAAGATATCCAAGACATTGGCGCATACATATTATCACATCAGCGACGTCTGCAGGATGGCCCAGGACAGGCAACGAAGTGAACTTGAGGCAGGCGCTCCGGGAGAGAACTACAGGAGGCAGGTCTATGTAGTAATACCCGACAGGGACGAGGAGCCTGTGGCACTCTCAAACACCGTAAAGGCAATAGGCCTGACCAACAAATATGCAAAGGACTGCGGAATAAGATTCAGGGTCAGGGGAATAATAGTAAGCGACCAGTCAAAGAAAAAGAACACAGAAGAAAACAGGGGAATGCTGTACACGGACAAGGACTGGCTCGAAAGGATGTACGGTGACAGTGGCACACCCATCCCCAGCATATACCACCTTGTTCTTGGGGATGGCATAGACGAGATAATAGGCGACTATGCTTCAAAATTCTACGGGGACGTAATCGCCAAGGAAAAGGAGCCCAGGGGAAAGGGCTGGAACATGATGGTGAGCTCCCTGGCAACAGGCAGATATCCGGATGATGAGGTATCAATAATATACATGGATGCTGAGAATGCCCAGATAGGTCCTGATCAGATAATAGCCATGGGCTGGCCAATGTACTGCATGGACTCGGATGTTGGGTTCGTCAAGGCCAAATTCATCAGGTATCATATGGAGGGTGACAAGAGGTGCATGGGAGGCAGGGTCAACCACTCTGTCTTCAAGCCCCTTGCGGACATGTTTTACGAGAACGGCCTGCTGCCATGCATAGGGTATCCCCTTTCAGGTGAAACAGCATTCAGAAGGGACGTTCTCTGGTCCATTGAGATTGCACAGAGATTCGGCGTCGAATGGGCCACCGTGCTGCAACTCCTCTCAAGACATTCCCCGCATGCCCTTGACCTCAGAAGCGAATTCGCAGAGGTCTCTCTGGGTCTCAACATGGACCAGCCCCTGGGAGAGGGAAAGAGAAAACGCGACATCATGAAGGGAATATACAACATGACCAATCAGATAATGACAGTGAACAACGACATGATAGGAGATTTCATAAAAGAGACCTGGGACACCCCGGAAGCGTTCATGAATGGTTTCGGGTCGCACCAGGAGAAAAATGCCAAGAGGTGGGCCACAAAAAGAAAGGGTGGAACCGAGATAACGGGCAGGATTCCCCTCAATGAGCTGCTGACATTTTCAAGAGATAATGTAAAGAAAAAGATAGAAGAGCTCTACTCTGACGATGTCGAGGGCATCAGCGCCAGCGACGAGCTTCTTACTCCCCTCTATACCGTAAGAAGAGAGATAGGTCACGGAAAATTCGATGAGATGATAGGCACAATGACTGAAAAAAGGATAACAATACTATAAATTGGAGCAAGAAGCTCCCCTACTCGTAAGGGGGTAGTTCACAGCAGCTAAATCTTCTTTATTTTGCCCGGCGTGGGTTCATAACATATGCCTTCTGCCAGAATCTCGTTGAGCACGCTCTCTATCGTGGTTTCCGGTGCCCTGACCTTCTCCAGAATGGTCTTGCATTCCACGCCATCTGGTTCTGAACCTATGACGGCAAGTATCTCCTTTCTGAGCTCTGTATTATCTGATGCCTTCTCTTCCTTGTCTTTGCTTTCCCCTTTCTCTGCAGCAGGCTCTGGCTGGCTGGCCGCGCCTTCTTGGGTGTCTCCAACGGGTCCTGTTCCGGGTTTCCTGGCCTTTCTGATGAGCTCAAGCCTCCTCAGAAGCTCCATATTGGGGTCCTCCAGTCTTGTTATGACCTCGGGTATGATATATATCTCTCCATTGTACTCCCTGACCTTGCCGACCAGGTCAACGAGGTCCCCCACATTAGACTCATCCACAGGCTTGACTGTCTTAAATGTTTTGGCCCTTATGGTGTCTGTTCCGTCGTCCAGGGTGATGCTCCCGAAGTTGCCGTCCTCTGCCAGGAACCTGGCCACCACTGTCCCGAGCACCCTGGCCCTTGAAACTTCCTCCCCTGATTCAGTGACCACGAAGCTGGGTACCATTCCTTCTTTCTTGACCCACCTTCCGTTCATGAGTTCAGAAAGGCTGACCTTCCTTGCGGTCATTCTCTCTATCGGCATGAGACAGATTTGTAGCCAAGTTTTAAATAGGGCCTCTGGACAATCACCGATGCCTGTATGATTAAGCTTAAATACAGGTTCATACAAGAATACTATCAAGGTCACGAACGTTTATAATGGCCCCAAGGTTTGGTGTACACACTGAATGATATGCCATGATTGCAGAAAGGCAGTTGCCTGCCGGACATGCGAGATGCACAATCCAAAAGGGGCCAAGATTTGCAAGGACTGCTGCATAACCAAAATGAAGGGACACGCGTGCAGATGGTTCGAACTGTGCTGGTGAGCCAGCACCTTCTGGTACTGCAACTGCAAATCCAGCATGGCTTGGCTATACAGAACACTTTCAGGGAACTATTCCTTTCCCTATGCGCGTTCCCTATGGTTCGTGATTAGGGAGCCTGCTATTTGCTCTCGCCTTTCTCTTTGGCCTCTTCCTTTTGCTCTTCAGGCTTCTCCTCGGGCTTGGACTTTGCCTCTTCAGGCGCCTTTTCTTCAGCAGGGGTTTCCGGGGTTTCCTTTACCCCTTCCGGTTCGGCCTCTTTTGGCTTCTCTTCCTTGGATGGCTCTTCTGCCTTCTCTTGGGTAGCCTGTTCCTCGAGTATCTGCTCACTCCTGCTCTTCTCAGGGGCCTTCTTGTCCTCCATCCCCGCAAGCTCTTTTTGCAGCTTCTCCTTCTTCTCTCCCTCTGTGAACTCCTTTTTCTTCTCTCCCTTGCCTATCAGCTGCTCCAGTGACTTGCTGCCATAGGTGGCAACCTTCACGTTTATCTGGGATACCGCGGATGATATGGTGTTCCCTCTTACGGACTTCCTCTTCCTCTGCCCACTTGACTCCGGATGGAATCCCGGACCCATGCTCAGAAGCAGCCTCTTCCTTGCAATGCCATCTACGTCCTTTCTCATGGGGAATCCCTGGGCATCAGAGCCCCCTGTTATCTGGAACCCGTATCCCGAAAGGCCCATGGCATCTCCCTGGACCTTGTCGCCTATTTTCTTTCCCATGAAGCCGGATGCCTTTTGCTCTATCTCCTTCTGAAAGGCCTTCCTGCTCTTGGGATCAGAGACCACTATCTTGAAATTTGCCATACAACACACCCCCAGTTCAGTAAAACCAGCAGCCATGGCTCAGCTGCTTAACCCTGCATATGCAGGAACGGTTCCACCGGGTTTCAATAATATGCCACTGTGCAACCACCGAAGTGATTCAGTGGCTGTTTGGCATACCTCCCAGGCCATGGGCCTGAGATAAAATAAATTATCCCAAAGGATTTATAAGCTTTTTTTCAGGAAACGCCTATGCGCTAGACCAGAGCCAGGGCAAAATTGAGAATCAGCACCAGCAGCAGACCCCAACCCAGCGTGTTCATAATCCTATTTGAATGCTTTGGTACATACTTATCCAGCACAATCCTCCACATCCTTCCGCCGTCCAGGGGTCCCAGGGGCAGGAGATTGAACGCGCCCACGCCAAGGTTTATGAGAAACAAAAAGAACAGCAGCCCAAAGAAGTCAGGGCTCCTTCCTACGAAGAAATATACAATTCCAGGGCAGGCCACGCCGTCCTTCAGTCCGAATTCCTGGGATACCCCAACTATCCCTATGAAACCCTTGCCAGAGCCCTCGGCTCCGGGGTCCTCTACGGTGCTCAGGCTGAACAGCCTCTCGTCACTGCCACTCCTTTCATCAGTCACAGTCCTTATCGTTATCTCCCTTCCCGGACCTATGTCTCCCAGCGCAAGCGACAGGTCGCCCAGCGTCTCTATGCTATAGTTCTCTATCCCCACTATGGTTCCTGTGAGATTGGCATGTTCTGCAGGGAAACCCTCCATGAGCCCATTATATGCCACCCCTGCGGGAGCAAAGAACGCTGTGATGGACAGGACAAGCACATTGGCTGCTATCACCGCCAGCACAAAATTCCCGAACGAGCCCGCGGCAAATACCCTGAGCTGCTTCATGGGCTTCTCCTTTGCGAGTTGCTTCTCGTCCGGCTCCACAAACGCGAGGGGTATCACGGCCAGGAGGCCCCAACCCAGGGTCTTTATCCTGATCTTCTCCCTGGCCGCCATTATGCCATGGGAACCCTCATGCACCAGGATAAGCATGAATATGGTGATAATCCAGAACCAGAACGGGACTCCTATGACGCCTGGAACATACATGGTCTCGGTTGTCGGGCTTGGCAACACAAGCGCCAGTCCAGGAGCGGCTTCTGTGGTAATGCTGGTGGCTGTCATCACAAGCAGCCAGTAGAATATGTAAACAGATACATAGAACCCAACACCAACTGCCAGCATGCCATATACCCACCAGAGCCTGGGGAACCTCCTTCCAAGCCTTGTCAGGAACACCTTTCCTTTCTTGGTCTTTCTCAGCAGGAGCACGCTCTGCCGCTCGACGTTCTTCGGGTCCTTATAGAAGAACAGCGCAAGAAGGGAGGCAAAAACCAGTATCGATAATGTGTATAGGTCAAACATTTATCTCCTTAACCTATTGTCCCGGCCCTGTTAAATAGCTTCACGGAATGCTTTGGCTGTTAGCGAAGGATTGTCCTCAGAAAATCTTTATTAGTTAATATATTATATAATTAGTTAATTAATTAACCAATAATGTTTGGCTTATTAACTTAACCATGGAGGTGAACAGTAATGACGGATGACAAGAGTGCTCCGAAGAGCAAGCCCGAAAAGAAGGCCCCTGCTGAAGAAACAAAGGAAAAGACGGCTTTCCCTGAGGCAGCTGTCGTCAGGATAATGAAGCGTCACATGGACAAGGAGAAGATGATAAAAAAGGCGGTCAAGGTTGGCATGAACAAGTGGCTCGAACAGATGTGTGCCAATGTGTCCAAGACCATGAACCAGTTCCCCTATGTCATGATGACACTCTCTGAGTTCAGTCATGGCAGGAAGATATATGACACACTCGAGGAGTTCGACAAAGAAAAAGAGCGGATTCTTGCGCACCTCGATGCCATGAAAAAGGATATCGAACGGCTCGAGAGGGACCTTGGCAAGGTTGAAGAGGATGTTATTGAGCTCTCTTGACGGGGGGGTTTTCCTTTTTTTGTGTTGTCAACTATGCGGGAGACAGGATTCCCAGCTTACGAGAGCCTTCCGGCTTCTCCACCCTTTGGGGCATACCCCTTCCCCCCGGGGACACCCTAAAGGGCATACCCTGACGGGCACAAGCGAACAGGCAGGCACCCCTCGGTGCGAACAAGCAGGCACAAGCACCTGACGGGCATACCCCTTCGGGGCATACCCTGACGGGCACAAACAGGCAGGCACCCCTCGGCGCGAACAAGCAGGCACAAGCACCCCGATGGGCACAAGCAAGCTGGGGAGCAACAAGCAAAATCCCTGCGATGCAGTGGATTGGAGAAAGCAGTAGCTTCTGTAAAAGGTGTAATGCGGGAGACAGGATTTCCGTAAGCCAGAAAGAGTTGCCCATCCACTGTTGTTGGGACAACCCCCATTTCATTAGAGGCTGGTTGGGACTGATTGCCAGCTTTGCCGGCAAAAGGAAACCAGCTCCTTTTGGCTTAAGCCTTTTCTCTTGTGCCCCTGATGGTATGAAAAAGGCTTATTTCGAACCTGCGAAGGCATTGCCCGTCCGGCCCCTCATGGAGCAAGACTCTAAGCCACAGGGCGTTTGAAACCCTTACACGTTTTCCGTTAACGCTTTTGAGGAGGTCTTTATCCTCATGTAACGGGTTACCTCAACCCTGCCCCTTTGACCGCTCGGACACTCCCGCATCAGCTTACGAGAACTTCTGTGCCTCTGGCACATTCTTGTGCATCAGCACGAGAGATGCAGCATCGTGTCTCGTTGACACGAGACATCTCATCATCCAGTTGAATGGTGTGAGATGATGACAACTCTCGCAGTGCTGCTGCAAGATCATCGTCTCACTGTGCATAGAGCGATGAGACGTCTCTGCGACAATATCGTTGGAGACGCAGACATCTCATCATCCAGTTGAATGGTGTGAGATGATGACATCTCTTGCGGCAAGCCGCAAGACTCGCCAGCGCAGTGCCTCCGGCACGCGCCACCAACAAAGTTGATGGCATAGCCGACGATACCACTTCTGCAAGCTGATACCCCTACGGTACACAGGTAAGCAACTTGCAGATTTTACCATCTCTGTAAGCTATTAAGAAAAAAGGCTTAATAGGTTAAAAGCTTTACATCGCTTAGGAAGGCGTAGCGGAATGAAATGGAGCAGCCTCCTTTTTGGCTTAAGCCCTTTCCTTCAGCTATGCTGGAGGTGCCTGCGCAAGCAGTGTATCTTGAAAAAAGGCTTAATATGTTAAAAGCTTTGCCCCACTATAGAGCACAGAACAGCCTATGGCAAACCCACCCACAACATTCCAGGCCCTGCTTCTGGAGCCCACAAAGCTGTTCATGAGGCTCCTTGATATCCAGGCCTTGGGCCAGCCATAGTTCCCATCTATATACTTCAGGACATCACCATACGAGTGCGTGAACCTGTCCCGTACCCACTTCACCACGGCTTCCACAGGGACGTATGATGTTCTGAATCCAATCCTATCTTTCCTTATCTCCCTGAAGAGCCCGTCCATGTCCTGAGCATCGGCAAAGTTCACCGCAAGTCCCATCATCTCGGCCATATGGACGTCTGAACCCACCACCATGGGCCTGCTGTTCCCAGCTGCTTTCTTATGCGTGTACCAGTTGGCGAACCGGTCCATGCTGAACGCATTGAAGACCTCCACGGCATCGGCCTTTATGCACATGTCCTTGATTCCGTCGTTCTTTATGTCATACGGATGCGGAGCAACGGAGAATCCTCCCTGCTCCCCTATCTTCTCAATGGTCTCCTCCACAGTGAGGTGGTTTTTCACTTCCTCGTTCAGTCCCAGGCCTATCAGATGGCCCTGTTGTGTGTCTATCTCTATCCCTGGTATGAACATGATTCCCTGCTTCTTCGCCTCTTCCCTGGCCTCCTTCCACCCGGACACCACCCGGTGGTCGGTTATGGCCAGGCCACCGATTCCTGCCTTCTTGGCCAGCCTGACGACCTGCCTGGGCGGCATCATGACCTCTGTCGGAATCTTGGTCCCCCGCGAATAATGCGTATGGCAGTGAAGTTCGAATATCATAGAATCACCATGTGAACCTGAATAGGTGTCTCTATTTAAATAGGACAACGCCCCTCTTCTGGCGAATCAGCCACATAAAGAAATGATACATCGCAAACAGCTCCAGTCCGAACGGCCCGTATCCTAGGTAGCCCAGCGCGGGCATCTCGAATATCTTCAGGAAGTCCACAAAGGGAATGGTATAGTGCCACTGGGGGACTGCCCAGAAGTTCCAGAACTCCCAGAGGAACCCGCACACCGTGGTGCCTGCGTATATGGACAATGGGATCGAGAGCCTCCTGTCCCTGATGTGCGATATAATGCTTGGCTGCTTGTTCATATAATTTATGGGATCGAGTATCAGAAAGAACGATA
>DAOVFN010000045.1 GCA_030672885.1 Candidatus Aenigmatarchaeota archaeon
CGTAAAGGACATAAAGACCGTTATATACGTGCCCGAGCACGGAAGTCTTGACACGAGCTCGATATCATTCAAGGTATATGACAGGTTAGCGGGAAGATGGGATGACTGGACAATGGGTGTTGACTACAAGTTGGGTGATAATGGCATAACCACCGTGGATGGAAGGAAATACAGGGAACATGTCATAACCAGGATCTCTTCGGGAGGACTGATTGAAGAGGGCCTGGACATGTTTGACGGAGATAAGATAGAGATTGGCTATGTGACAACGGTCCCTGTGGGAACCAGCTTTCTGATAACAAGGTCGTTCGGATACAACTACTATGATGACTCGCACATATTTGAGGACCTGTACATACCCGTCAGAAGGGAGGGGCTGCTTCATGACCTCGATGTCATTTATGGCGAGTGGCAGCTGGAACGGGCATATGTAGGGGTGCCTGTCAGGTGGACAATGAACATGGATGTATGCAATCCCAACAATGTGTCTGTGGAGCAGTCCGTCAGCGTCGAGGTGTTCAGGGACACGATAAGTGCCCGCGTTATCCGGGAAGGTGAAGCAGGAGGAGAATCCCTGATTCTCAAGGGAGACAACACCACATACGTGGATATGATATTAAGGCTGGGCCCGGGCGGGAGAAAGTCCTGCGTATTGGAGGCTGTCACACCCCCTGTGCTTGAGACACGCAGAGAAGTGAGCGTTATTGAGTCAAGCGAACGTGAGATAAGATTCATGGTCAATGTCACGCTGGAGAATTTTGCCCTTGGGGGATATGAGCATACATCACTCCTCTTCAAGAATCACGCCGGAAAAATTATATATGTCACAGAGGAGGGAAAGGCACTGAACTACAGCGGGTATGACGATTCCACCACAGAGATATTTCTGGGGGAGATGGAACCGGGACAGGAGAGGAAGCTCACCATAGTTTTTATAGAGGTCCCGCCGACACTTATTACATCTGTGGATCCCATGCTGCATGCGTGCAGCAACAGCATGAACATGACCGTGTTCGTCGTTCCCTCCGAGAAAGAGACTGAATCATATCTTGAGATTGAGATAGTGGGGCCCGGACCCCAGCTCAAGACCGTATATTCCCAGATAATTGAGATGAGAGACATGTTCCCATGGGAGGAGATAGAGATTCCCCTGGTAGTGGACATCAGTTCGTTCCCGGATGGAAGATATGTCGTATATTCAAGTTTCAAGAAGAACTTCCAGACCATACTCTCGGACCAGTCTGACTTCTTTGTGGACTGCCCGGAAAGGACTATTATTTCGATAGGGTGGCTGGGCTTCCTGGGACTGGCCCTCGTTGTGGTGATATATGCCGCAATAAGGTCTTACAGGAGAAGAGGGGAGGAAAACGTGGAAGCGCTGAAGAAGAAGCTGAGGGAACTGGAATGAAATAAGGGGTTCCGCCCATTATAATCCACTGGTTCCGGCTCGCTCCCTCTGAGGGCCGCGCAGCATTCCCGGCCCGAATAAATGCAGATGGGGGTACTCAAAATCGTACGCGGGGAGCAGATAAATATATGGTTCGATGTAGCGGTTTTGGTTTGTTTGATACAATGTTTATATATTTACCATACTATAAATATTAATATGCGGCATTGTTTTGGGATGGCAACAAAGGTCCTGCTAACCATAATTGTTGTTTTTGCACTGGCGAGCATGATTGCTCCGGGTGCCGGCGCGCAGATATACGGGCCACGGTTGCTGGTACAGGAAGACGTAACAGGCGCATACTATGACAACGGCACAGTGAAGACCACCGCCAGCAGCACAGGGCAGTTCTTTGTCTCTGTGCCCAACAAGGATGACGTGCTTCAGTACATAAGGATAACGCTCGGCTCTGGTTATGGCACAAACACAAACATAGAGAACGAGACAGGTGCATATCATGATGTCATAGCATCATGGCCAAGCAAGAACAGCTGGCAGCTTCTCTACACCAACGTAACTGGAGATGATGCCGCAGCAAGCTATATCATAGACGATGCTAATGTTGCGCCGACCATAAACCTTTCTATGTATTATCGCAATGAGCGTGGCGGGAACGATCTCTATGACGAGGGCAACATAGACGACCCCGACAACAACATCACCATAAATTTCAGCCTCACCAACCCGAGTTCGGGCAAGGCGCTGAACGGGGTAACATCATATATCTATCTTGAAAGGGACGTCTCGGGTTCAAACGATATCGAGGTAATAGCGGTAGAGGATTATGGTGTGGGGAATGCACAGGCCCATAATTCTGACGGTGGTGATGATAGCCAGAACGACAGGATAGAGTGGACAGGAATAAACATTCCCATAGACGGGTCGGTCAACCTCACGGTTACCCTTAACGTAACCAGCGGTATTCACATAGGCAGCCTCGATGAGATTGATCTCGATGAGGGAACGACCGGACCGAGTGCAGGGGAGGGCATGAACGCCACATACTCTAGCACAGGAGACCTGTTCTCCGGTGTATATGTTTCCGACAAGCTCTCACGGGGACCCATCAGGCAGGGCGTTGACCTGTCCGCCACCGGAGGGAGCTGGTACGTGAGGGGATTCATAAGGAACATGGCCGAGGAAAGCCCATCAGATGGTGAATACCTGACATATAACATGAGCGAATGGAGGGTATATGAGATAGATCCTGTCACGGGGGTTCCCTATAGTGTGGCCAACCAGACAGGGACTTTCAACCAGAGCCTTCCGGAATCGAGCCACATGACCCCAAGCGACGGGAGGATATACACAACAAGTGATTCAAGGTCATCGAACGTCACCATGTACAATGCATCAACAAGCGACAAGCCCTATATGGCTGTCTATTTTGACTGGGATGTTATCTGGAATTCCACCAATGATGAGAACAACCTGAGTTATATCAACACCACCATGGACCTTCCGGTGCTCTATCTGCTCGACATCAGTGCAACAAAATCAGCATCCGGCACAGTCTCGCCCAATGTGGGCGGGGAGAACGTGACCATAAATGACACGCTTACCAATGAAGGTGCCAATGAGACAGAGCCGCATTTTGTCCAGGTTCTCTCATATGCACCGAGCAACACAACAAACAACGAGTGGAGGGGAGCTGGCTGGAACATACAGGACGATGTCCAGATTTATCTGAACGGCACATACAGGATTGATCCGGACAATGTGGATTCCTGCTTCATCAGCGTGACCGACCCCACGGAGGCCGCTGACGGCTGGGTGAACCTTACCATATACGACCTTCCCAACTGCGACCTCTGGGACAGCGCAGGCAAGGTCGGCCACACGTTTGACGAGAATGATTATATTACAATATCATACAGGGTCATGTCCAATAACCAGATGGGAACCGGTGATACATATGTATTCTGGGGAACAGGCCAGCTCAATTCAAGCTCGGACACCATGGACAAGGAGTATTTCACCAATGAAACCATCGTGGTGGCAGGCAAGAGGGTGACTGGTTACAAGGACCTCATAGCACACGATCCCGAGATGCCCACCATGATAAACTCCACAATAAACCTGTCGGTTGAAACTGTACTGGGCTCCTATATATCAGGCATAAAGTTCATGGATTATGTGCCTGCCAATACCATAAGCTACAGCGACTATGTCGGAAACTTCTCTAATGGTGACGCAACCCTAATCAAAAACGGCACTGTATTGACATATGGTGTGGATTATGACATAACAGACAACTCAACAGCAGCCCTGCCGGATGGCATCACGGTTCACAGATTCGAGTTTGTCAATGCCAGTGGAAACAGCACATGGAACCTCACTGGTGGAGAATACATAGAGGTTTCGTATCAGATAAACTTCACCACGCCGGGGGCATATATGCTTCCTGTCGTGATAGCCGCATTCGACCCCGATACAGGAATCTCGCTGAACACGGCATTCTATGGGGTTATCAAGGTAACCATACCAGAGCCCAACATAGCCCTTGCGATAGACGAGGACGAGCTCAGGCTCTCCAAGACCGTCCCGGTAGGGAAACCAGCCGCATGGACCAAGGACTTTAATGTATACAACCCGAACCCGAGACAGGTCAGTGCGAGTTTTGAGACCGTGGTGTTTGACGATGCGACAGATGGCTATGTGAGCTACATCGACGAGAACGGCCGGAGGGTGGACGAGAGCACCACATTCTCAAAGGATTCGCAGGGAAGGAAGGTCATGCGATGGCAAAGCTCAATAAACGCACTCGAGACCAGGAATTATGATGTTACTGTGCTGACACCACCAGTGCTCGAGATAGATAGGGACATCGAGGTAATGGAGCAGCTCCCTGAGAAGAAAGTGAGGCTCAAGATGGATGTCTACCTCAAGAGCTTTGCCCAGGAGGATTATGAGAATGTCATACTCAATCTTCCCATTGCATACCAGAACGTGGAGGTGGTAAGGGACGGGTTTGGCAACAGGCTCCCCTTCACAGGGGGAACGGAAACCACCAGCATAACGGTTGATGTGGTGAGGGCAGGCCAGCTCAAGACCGTAACGGTGATATACAAGGAGAGCTACCCAACGATAATAATAACACCCGACAGGGACAGATACAACCTCAACAGCCCGGTAAGCCTGGAGATTCTTGTAATCAATGGAGGGGAAAAGATAGATTACCCCTATCTCGAGATTGAGATATACACACCGGGCATGGATGTGGTGTTCACCAACATAGCAGGGCTCGAGAAGATGGAACCGCTCGAGAAGACCAAGATGTACGAGAGGTTCGTGATTCCGGCAACCGCCCCGTCCGGAATGTACATAGCATCCGCCAGGTTCAGGGAGGACTTTGCTGTCCTCGCATCCGCAACAGGAAATTTCTATGTCATGGGAATCGGGGGTGGTGGTTCCCAGTCACTGGAGATTATAGTAATCATACTGGTATCTGCAATACTGGTATATTTCTCTTTCAAGCGATTGAGAGAAGTCAGGCGCTGCAGGAAAACACAGAGATATGGGGGCATATAGATGTACATATTTGGTATTGATATCCCGATACTGGAATTGCTTGTGATATTCTCCACGGTAGTTGTTGTGTATCTTGTTATATTGGAGTTTGAATTCAGGCAGCTCAGGGTGATAACAAGGAAGTTCGACTCAGAGGAGCTGCAGCTGAGCAACGAGATGAGAGAGCTCAGGAAGGAAGTGGGTAATCTCAAGGACATCATCAAGGGCATGAAGTGATAGAGAGCTATGAACCCGGCTTGGACTTGTCCCTGACATCAACATATGATTCTCTAAAAGGCTCTGTCAGGTACTATACGTTGACAGAGTGATTTATTATATCCATTAATTAATTACTATACATGGTACCAAAAAGGGCGGAGTTGGCCTTAGTCGTAGTGATGCTCCTGCTTCTCCTAGTTGCGTGCAGGACCCCGGACATAACAGCGGCTGTCCAGAAGGGTTTTGTCCTGGACCTGGACGGGCCATCGTTTCCTTATCAGGAAACTGCATTCAATGACAGCCAGAGCGCACAGGGTTATCATTTCCTGGGCAGCGGGGACAATGTCACGTATTGGGTGAACGTGTCCCAGAACTCGACCGTGAGCACGTTCGAGCTCAATCTTACTGGCAACATAGTTCCGATATACAACACAACGGTCAATTCCCAGGCATATGGCCTGCTTGGGATATCAATAGGGAATGTCACGGGCGATGGTGATAATGAGACGGTAACAGGAACCAACAACCTTGAGAATGTGGTGAGGGTTCTCTATGGGAACAACGGTTCCCTGGTATGGAGCCTGTCTGTGGGAAATGATAACAACAAGGTATTTGATACTGCTATTGGAAACATAACAACAGATCCTGGGAATGAGATTGTTGTGGGTTCAGAGTTCAATCGTGTTTATGTGATAGCTGCTACAGATACAGGGGGTTCAGTTGCATGGTCGCATCCGGCAAATGGTGATGTTGTGAGTGTTGCCATAGGAGACCTGGAAGGAGATGGGCTGAATGAGATTGCAGCTGCATCTGCTGAGGGCAACATAACCGTCCTGTACTATAATAACACCATTAGGTGGTACTATGAAATCGCAGGAGTGAATGATGTCACAATAGCCAATGTGAGCTCTGATACAGGAGACGAGACTATCGTGGGGGCAAGCGGGGGGGTATACGTCCTGAACTCCTCTGGAGGCCTGGTATGGAGCAAGAACCTGGGGGTCGAGGTAAAATCCATTTCAGTGGGCAATGTCACATCAGATACCGGGAACGAGATAGCTGCGGGTGCTTCTGATTATAATATCTATCTGCTCAATTCCTCTGGGGGAA
>DAOVFN010000097.1 GCA_030672885.1 Candidatus Aenigmatarchaeota archaeon
CAATGCCGGCGGCAGCGAACTTGTGGATGATTTCTGCCATGGAGTTGAGTATGCCCTGGGCCTCTCCCATGTCTATGGTGAGCTTCTCGGGCTCTAGTATCTCTATGCTGGATGGCGCATAGGAAACGACGATCCTCACGAGCTGGTCAAAGTTCCTGGTGAGCACTTCAACATCGACTATCTGGGAGTATGCATTTTCAATCCCTGGCATGGGCTTCTCAACCCCCTGGATTTCATGGAAGGTCTTGCTCAGAACCAGTGTATTCTCTTCCTTTTCAATCTTATCTACATGCTTGCTGAGTGCGGACTCTGTGGCTTCCTCGCTTACGGCAAGGAGCTCAATAATCATGGTTGATTTTATCCACCCCTCCCTGAGCCGCTTCTCTGCAAGCTTCTTGTGCTTCTCTTTTCTGGATTGTCCATAGCTCATAGGCTCAACTCATTGTTTTCTGCTGCTCAGTATTGGCATCCTGTTTATTTAAGGGTTGTGCACAGCCATAGAACATGTTCTTGGTGCGCTTAAGCTGCTCTGTCTCCACCCCAAGGACCTTCTCAAGCATGTCCTTCTCGGCCTTCAGGAAGGGACCCTCCTGGTCCATCAAGTTCATGTAATATGAAGACGTTGTTCCGGATGATGTCAATAATGTCCCTGGGGTCTGGCTCAAACCCCCGGCCCAGGCGCACCCCTCTCTTGTAGAGGCATGGGTTCACTCCCCACATGCTCTTCAGGTAGTTGCATGCCACCTCTCCGATTCTGCACTCTGCGCAGCTCACCCATTCCTGGCCCTGGCTGGTGGTCAGCACAGAATTTATTCGAGGATTGCATAGTGGCACTTGATTATTGACAATCAGGTTATTTCAATGATCGTTCAGGTGTGCTCCATTTCCGGCCTGCCAGCGCAAGCCTGTGGCCGCATTCGCATGTGCCCTTCATGGACCTGATCCCGAATCCCATTCTCTCTATCAGGGGCTTCCCGCACTCTGGGCAGTAGGTCGACTCGCTCCTGTGGCCAGGGACATTTCCTATGTAGACATACCTGAGGCCCTCTTTTACAGCTATCGTGCAGGCTGTCTCCAGGGTTCTGGCCGGGGTGGGCTCGACATCCCTGAGTCTGAAGCTTGGGTGGAACCTTGAGAAGTGCATGGGCGTGTCAGGGCCCAGCTCCTTCCTGACCCATCTGGATATGCCGGCCAGGACACTTCTGGAATCATTGTATCCAGGGACTACCAGAGTGGTGACCTCCACCCACACGCCCTGTTCCTTATAGAGCTTAGCTGCCTTCTTTACAGCGGCCTCGCCCGGGGCGTTGCAGAGCTTCCTGTAGAAGTCATCAGAACCCTTGAGGTCTATGTTGATGGCGTCCATGTAGCGGCTTGCCTCCATGGCAGGCTCCGGGTTGATGAACCCGTTGGAGACCCAGACATTATAGAGGCCTGCCTTCCTGGCCAGTTTCATGATGTCCAGGGCGTATTCATAGAATATCGTGGGCTCTGTGTATGTGTAGGCAATGCCCTCCACACCCTGCTTCCTTGCAATCTCCACGACCCTCTCGGGGGGGACGCGCTCGTCTGCTGTTCCATGCGCGCCCACTTCTTTGGGGTGCGAGATGTCCCAGTTCTGGCAGAACTTACACTCCAGGTTGCATCCCACAGTGCATATGGAGAGGCAACTGGAGCCGGGCGCGAAGTGATAGAGGGGCTTCTTCTCTATGGGGTCTACTGCCATGGAGCACAGCCTCTCATAGACGATGCTGTAGAGAGTTCCTCCATGGTTCTCCCTGACCCCGCAAAAACCGGTCCCGCCCGGGGGTATCGTGCATTTCCTGGGGCAGAGAAGGCACTGGACACTCTTGCCTTCCAGTCTCCTGTAGAACAGTGCCTCTTTCATGCAATTCTTTTGGTGTGATACTTAAAATTTGTTCCTGGCGGCCGGGGTTGGTGCTCTAGCGGAACTTTTATAATTCCGCTTGATAATAATCTAACACCAGTTTGTTTCCCTTCACTACCTTTTCACATAGGTGAAGGGTGTGCATTTTGAGTGATGCCCATGTATGATGAGAACATGATAATAAGGGACGCCCGCGTCCTCAGGGAGCAGTTCATACCTGGCAGGGTCCTCCACAGGGAGGGCCAGCTCGATGCCATAAGGAACTGCCTGAAGCCCATGCTCAAGGGCATGGAGCCCAGGAACATGTTTACTTTCGGGGACCCGGGAACAGGCAAGACATGCATCTCAAGGTTCGTGGTAGAGGAGCTCTCGGCCCACACCGTGTCTGTCCAGGGCAGCTACATAAACTGCTGGGAGTGCTCGTCCAGGTTCAAGATACTCTACAGCATACTCCAGGACATGGGGCTCTCACTCTCGGTCCACAGGAAGGGGACTCCCACAGATGAGCTGCTCGGGAACCTGAAGAAGCGCCTTGAGCAGCGCTGCTGCGTGATAATCCTTGACGAAGTGGACAAGCTCGAGGACGACAGGGTCCTGTACGACCTGGCCACGCTTCAGGGCGCATGCCTGATACTCATATCCAATTCAGAGACTGCGCTGCACGGCGCAGACCCCAGGGTGAGGAGCAGGCTGGCATCGGCAGAGTGCCTGGAGTTCCCTGTGTACAGCGGGGGCGAGATTCTTGACATACTCAAGGACAGGGCAGAGTGGGGACTGCTTCCCGGGGCCATAAAGAATGCCCAGCTCGAGCGGATAGCGTCTGCCTCGAACGGCGACTCCAGGGTTGCCATAGAGACGCTCCGGATAGTTGCCGAGGAGGCTGAGAACCAGGACCTCAGGATGGTACATGACAGCTCGATAGAGAGGGCCCTGCCCAGGGCCATGGAGAGCAGCACTGAGCGTAACATAGACATGCTCGCTCCCCACTACAGGCTCATAATAGAGATACTGGAATCCAGGGGGAAAGTGGACGCCGGGAAACTCCTGAAAGAATTCAGAAAACTCTCGACCCAGAGGGGCCTCCCGGATGTTGTGGACAGGTCATTCAGGAACTATGTTGACAGGCTTATGCAGCTCGGCCTGGTGCGTGCCGAGGGTGGCGGCAGGTGGCGCTCATATTCCCCTGAGGTGCCAGGTGCCCATAGCGGAAAGTGAATCTCAGTCACGAAATCGGTACCAAGGGGCTATAGCGGAAAAGAGGAAAAGCGGAAAGCTCCTCCCATTAGGTTTATATTCGGACAGAAACAAACTATTTTTATGGAGGCGATATGCCTTCATGATATCCTTAAGGATATTGCCTCCGCAGGATAGTGATACCATGACACGCTCCGCCGCTGCCAGACCTGAACCCCGCGTCGATGAATGGAAGCCCAACCACGAGACGCCCTCCATTCTCTCGTTTACAGCGATGGAGGAGAGAAAGGCATCGCCGGAATACCAGAGGGAACACTCAGAACTTCTGAGCAGGAAGTTCAGGGAGGCCTTTCCCTGATTCATGGACAGGAGTGATTGCATGAGCATGATGAAGAAAATAAGCAACTTTCTCTT
>DAOVFN010000084.1 GCA_030672885.1 Candidatus Aenigmatarchaeota archaeon
CCTGTATGTATGGGTTCCCCTTCCCCGCCTCTGTGAGATTACTCTTTTACCCATTCAATACTCCGTGTTGGTTTGATATCATGTACTCAACCCTTTCTTGATGTATTCAGAGACATACACCCTATCCTCTGGTGACAGGTCATCTATATCAAAATCAATTGCCTTTGCCGTGTTTATCAGGCAGTTCATGATGCCCCTGTCATCATATCTTCTACCAATTCTTTCCCAACTACCATCATGTCCATACGGCTTTAGGACCATGAATCGGCCGTTCTCATTGACTATTTTTCTCTGTTGCCTCATGTTCATCACCTTAGAGCATTCCCATTCTTGATGCGATGTCGGCTGCCGAGTTGTCCGGATGGAGCTTGATGGCAGCCTTCTTCTGGCCCTTTGTGTTTATCATTGTCGAGACCTTGATTACCTTGACATCGAAGTTCTTTTCAACAGCCCTCCTGATGTCCTCTTTGCTGGCCCTGTGATTGACTATGAATACGAGCTTGTTCTCGATTTCTACCATGTTCATGCTTTTCTCCGCGAGCTGCGGATGCATCAGAACCTTCCATGGGTCACTGAATCCCTTCTTCATGCAAGCTCCTCCAGCTTCTTGAGCGCACCCTCTGTCCATACACAGAGCCTTCCGGGCTCTGCTCCTGGGGCAAGCATCTCCACTCCGAGGTTCCTGACCTCGCAGACCTCGAGGCCTGCCAGGTTCCTGACTGTCCTTATGATGCCCTTATCTTCAGATATCACGAAAAGCATGCCGCGCTTCTTTTTGTACCGCCTCCCCCTCATGGTTCCCCTGCCGGAACGTACGCTCTTCTTGGCGAATCTCTCCAGTTCCTCCATGATGCCCAGGTTGTCCATGACCTGTTTGGCGTCCTTCATGACATTAATCTCCTGCAGCCTGTCCTCCACCACGAGGGGGACGTGTTTGATGTGCATCGTCATGTATCCCCTCTTCTGCACCCAGTCCTTGTCAAGGGTGGCTGATGCAGCAGAGAGCAGTGCTGAAATCCTTTCCTTCTTGTTCACCTTCTTGTTCCACACCTTCTCTGCCTTTGGGGGGTGGGCCTTTCTTCCCTTCACTGCCTGGGGGACGAAGCGCGCCCTCATGCTGAGGGACCCTGAGCCGTGAATCCTCTTCATCCTGGCCATCTCTCTATTCATCATGCTGTGCCTGATTCCCCGCCTGCCGTGATAATGTGCCGATGTCTTCTTGCCTGCCTCTGGGTCTGCGCCATAGGGCTGCCTCATGGCAGCCTGTTCTGCCTGCACCACCCTCTTTATCATATCAGGCCTGACAGGCTTCGAGAGCGCCCTGCCTAACGTGATGCTTCCCTTCTGGGTTCCCATCAGGGCATATACAGGGATTTTCATGCAGTCTCTTCCTCTCTGATCGTGATTCCTAAGCTGGCAACGATTGGCAAATACAGAACTAGCACGACCTTCTTATGGCCGGTCGCACAATGCAGATAGAGCGGTGATTATCCTGCATTTACCATTGAGTTGATATAACATGCCCATATGTTGTTGTTCAGGCATATTCTTGGCACTTGAGATAATCTGTTACCTTGTGTATATTTAAATGTTTCTCATATTACGGCTTTGCGACGCCATTCACGCGACATATTGGTTTGTTTCTCGGCATGCATAAGTTCCAATCCATCTGAACCAGTGCCGAGAGACCAGATTTGAAACCAATAACAAGAACGAATTCTGTCGCAGGCCTCACATCACGGCAATGGCCCGGGCCACAAAGAGATAATATCTAGTGATGCGAACATAAAGCATGATAGTGACAGTCAACCAGCTCAGGCTCATCCACTACTTCTATTTCATCATGGGCATCTTTGGCCTCACCAATGCATTCTTTGTGGGGATTGGAACCATTCTATCGATGCCATTTCTGGTTTTTTATGCGCTCAACTCTGCGATAAGCTGATACATTGCATATGTGGCCAGAAAGAAGATGTCTGATTACGTGGTTGTCCAGTCCCTGAGATTCTTTATGAACCCGCATAACACTGACCGTGCTTACTGTTGGGGGTACGGTCCTGATATGGGTCTCAGGGATAATTACTGATATGTATCTGCTGAGCACGCTGCTCATGACCAACTACTTTGTGCTCTTCCTGGCCGGGCTGTGGTACACCCTTACAATGACGGATTTCGTCAGGGACCTGTTCACAATCTATGACAGCTATCTGTTCAAAAAGAGCAAGGGATTCATACTCAAGATAAGGACCGCATACTGGAACTATTTTGGCAGGCAGCTCGTCACAGAAGAGGACATCAGGAGATACAAATATGGCGCAATCCAGGAGGTTGACGAGAACCTCATATCGGCATGGAAGAACAGGAAAAAACTCCAGTACGTTCTGGAATGCCTGGGAAGGATAGAACTCTCCATGGCCAGGCATGCGCTCCAGTCGCTGAAAGAAAAGATATCGTTCATGGGAATCTCGCCTGAAGACATGCATGGCAATCTTGCCCGGGCAGAGGGGGAGCTCCATGAAAAGGAGAGCGATGTCATAAAATACGAGGAGGCCTTTTACAAAAGGGCCGGGGAGAGCGGGTTACTCTGATCCGATCAGAACAGGACCCTTGCCAGGATGTATATCACATAGAGCGAGAGCAGCAGTGCGCCATCCCTTCTGGATAGTTCAGACCCCCTTCTTATGAGAATGAAGAGGAACACTGTAAGCCCTATCATTATGGGCATGTCTGTCATTACAGCAACCTTGTCTATGTCCTGGATGGGCTTTATGACCGAGGCCGTGCCCAGCACGAGGAGTATGTTAAAGACGTTGCTCCCTATTATGTTGCCTATTGCTATGCCGAACTCCCTCTTTAGTGCTGCCATGACATTGGTGGCCAGTTCCGGCAGGGATGTCCCCACGGCAATGACAGTAAGGCCTATGATTATCTCTGGTATGCCGAAGAGCCGGGCAATGGAAATGCTGCTGTCTACAAGGAGCCCCGCAGAAACTATTACCCCGGTCAGTCCTCCGAGCGTAAGGACGATATGGTTCAGGAGCCGCTTCCTTTCCCTGCTGGGATGTGACTTTCTTTTATGGTGATGCACACTTACCACCTGGACATACATAAATAGCGAGAAAAGCGCCAGCATTATGATTCCGTCCACCAGGCCTATGGTGTATCCAGTGCCCGGTAATGTGCCCATAGTGAGTATGAGCAGGAGCAGTGACACCCCTATAAGGAAGGGGAAGTCGAACCTGAGCACCTCCCTCTTTATCTTTATTGGGACGATAAGGGCCGCTATCCCCAACACCAGGCAGATATTGGATATGTTGCTCCCTATTATGTTGCCTATGGATATCCCAGCACTTCCCGCCAGGTTGGCCATGGCGCTGACAGTCAGTTCGGGAAGGGACGTCCCGAATGCAACCACGGTCATTCCTATCACAACCGATGATATTCCAAAGTATCTTGCTATGTTTGATGAGCCGTCCACGAGAAGGCTCGCGGATTTGAGCAGCAGGAGAAGGCTTGCACAGAAAATTAGGATGTTATACAGCACAACATGACCGGATATTCCTGCCATGGCAGCGAACAGGAGCCCGAGCGCAGTTGCAATCCAGACAAGGTTTCTGGGCTTTCTGAGCATGTGCAGAGGGGGTCTTGATTCAGGCATGTAACCATTTGATAATTGTGCCTGCTGGATAATAAATGTCTAGTTAATAGCTCCCAGCACGAGAATCCGGGGGGCTTGCACGGGATTAACGGGTTCCCGTTGAATCTGTGTTATCTTCCCGAACCAATATCATAGAAGGTCGGGCCCAAAAGGGCGAAGAAGTTGGCGGGCGAAACATTTAAATACCAATTATGTAACTATCCAACAGTGATAATATGAAAAAGAGAATAGGATATGTATTCGGCGCATGGTATAAAACAGATAAAGAATTATCAGAACAAAAAGTATATCCAAGT
>DAOVFN010000094.1 GCA_030672885.1 Candidatus Aenigmatarchaeota archaeon
CCCCAGAAAAGATGAGTTTCATTGTCTTTGCCATGGCCTGAGTGAAGATAGATAATACCATCTATGCGGGTATTATTGAAAATATATGTGTGGTTTGATTCATCTTCTATCATCCAACCATCCATGATGATAGAATAGCCTGTGAGTTCTACCCACTCACCAGGCCAGTTTTCTTTTTTCCTGTCATCGCCTGGGGCATCATACTGTATGTGAGTTATGTTGATGTCGCCGGATTCCTCGCCATCTTCCAGCCCGATTATATGTAACCTTCCTATAAAGTCCTGGACTTCCTCACATTCCTTGCTCTGTATCATTGCCTCTATCAAGGTATCGGATACGCCACACATTGAGAATGTTGCAAACTCATCTGCGGCCGCTTCCCATTCTCCTCCAGACTTCTCAACAGTGCCGTTTTCAAAGGTCAGATAGGTATCAAAAGTCAGGTTCACGTCACCAAAATTGTTTACATAGAGCTCTAGGGTCTGGGTGTCAGAATCATATTCCGCCCCATGGATTATTGCCTCGGCGCCTGAGCAGCGGATGTAGGTGTGCTGGCATTCATGGGTGGTGTAGTTGTATTCGTCATGGGTGCAGTCGTCGCCGTCATCGCAGCAGATGTCCATGTGCGTGCAGTTCTGGAGGTTGGGGTCAAATACATCGAGCGTGCACTCATCGTTGTCATCACACCCCCCGAAAATAATGCAGTCCTGACCGCCGGGCCACTCATGGCTTTCATTATAGCTGGGCTCGCAGATGCCGTTCCCGTCGCAGAAGAGCATTGTCACGCACTGGCATGCGTTCCTGTCCAGGGCTCCGCACGTTCCGCACTCCAGGCCGCACTCATCTGTGGCGCTGTGCCCGGCGCACTCAGGCGTGCAGCTCGTGCATTTGCCTGTCTCCGGGTCGCAGGTGTTCTCGCATGACACAGGCGTGCCATCAGGACAGGTCGTTATTGACTCGTAGCAGACAACGCCCGAGCAGGAGTCGCGCGGCCCGCTGTCCGTGGCCTGGGACCATGTCCCGGGCCTGTTTTTCTCTGGTTGTTCCGGATTGGATGTTTCCGCGTCGCCGGTGCCGGGCTGTCCGAGAGAGATGTCTGGAGAGACCATGTCCTGGCCGGATATGTTAAGCTCAGTGAATTTTATGGCCGCATCGCCTGTCTCCCTTACACAGCCAGATGTCATGAGAACGAGGAACAACACAACCAGAACAGGCACGCAACGCATAGATATATTTGGCGCAAAGGCTTATATTTGATTGTTTCAATAAGCATGTAATTCAATTCTTTTTAGGTATATCCCAATAGGGGGATTTGCATCTTGGGCATACCCTTATTTGTTTTTTTCTTGGCACCCATATATGTTTGCATCTTTCACATTGATAACCTTCAACTATAAACTTGATTCTCTTCATACTAAAAATATAATAAAAGGCTTTAAATATATTATCACATAATAATATATTAAATAAGTATATTGGCAAACTTGTTTATTATGGAGACAACACCCCCAGAACATCTGACAGAGGAGTTAGCAGAGATATTTGGAGTCATAGTTGGCGACGGTTATATTAGAGGCAAACCAAATTGGTGGCTATTCATTGAGACTTCTGCAGAAGAAAGAGTTTATATTGACCACCATTTAATACCGCTATTCAATGATGTGTTTGATATTAACTTGAAAGGTAGATTCTTTAACAGGAACGGAGTCAGAAATACTTATGGTTTTTATATCTGCTCAAAGGAGTTGGTTAAATTCTTAGAGTCTTTTGGTTTGTTGGTTTCTCACAATGATATTAGGATACCTAAAAAGATTAGAGAAAGTAAAAACAGAGGTATTTGGAAATCGTTCGTTAGAGGTTATTTCGATGCCGATGGTTGCTTGAGTTTTTATAGACCAAACAGGACTCTAAGACACACTTATCCTAGAATTCATATCAACAGTACCTCCGAGATTTTAATTAAAGATTATAAAGATTTGGTTGAGAAACTTGGTTTCAGTGGCTCTTATTGGAAAGCCGGTGTGTTTAAAAAACAAAAGAGAATCCCACATAGGTATGAAATAAAAGGTGGAAAACTGGTAGAACTGTGGATAAAGACAATAGGTATATCAAACCATGTAAAATTCTCCAAGTATATGGTATGGAAAAAATTCGGGTTACTTCCTCCATACACAACACATAATGAAAGAATTAAAATGTTAAATGGTTATATAAATCCTGAGAAATATTATGCACGGGCCCGTAGCTCAGTTGGATAGAGCACCAGAGAGTTCTTCGGTGAACCTCCTAAGCTGGGTGTCGCAGGTTCGAATCCTGCCGGGTCCGCTCATCATTTAATCTTTTTATGCGTTGCAGGACAAATAATAACCATGACGAGGATTATTGCAGTCTCCAGCGGAAAGGGTGGCGTGGGCAAGACAACCATGGTATCGAATCTCTCGGCCGCCCTGGCGAAGCTGAACAAGTCCGTTATTGCAATAGACGGCAACACCACAACACCAAACCTGGGTCTCCACCTCGGGATTCCCCTCTATCCCAAGACCATGCAGGACGTCATGATGGGCCGCGCGGGCATCAGGGAGGCAATGTATCGACACGGTGATGGGTTCAGTGTGATTCCCGCTGACATGTCGGTGGAAAAAATCATGACACCGCAGCCGCATAGGATGATCGATGCTATATACAGGCTCCTCGGTGAGTCCGAGTTTATTCTCATTGACACGGCAGCTGGCTTGGGCAGCGAGGCCGCAGCATCCATAAAGGCAGCGGATGAGCTCCTGGTGGTGGTCAATCCCGACATGGCATCACTCACAGAGGCATTGAAGCTCACAAAGGTGGCAGAAAAGCACGAGACACATGTCATAGGGGCTGTGCTCAATAGGGTAAAGAACGAGGGCATCGAGATTGGAAAAAAAGAGATAGAGAGATTTTTGGGAATACCAGTTATAGGGACGGTCAATGAGGACTATGCCATCAGGAAGGCCACTGCGGAGAGGTCCCCTGTGGTAACGCATTCCCCAAAGTCGCTGGCCGCCCAGCAATTCACTGCCATAGCAGCTAACATGGCAGGTGAGAGTTACCAGATAAGGATGCCTGTGTTTGGCCGGCTGTTTGGGTGGCTAAGGTTCTGACGCCTGACTCATTTGAGCGCTTTCCAGAGCGATTCTGTGTTGATTTCAAACGCTGTCACAGGCATCTTAAGGCCGAAATTCTGAAGGACTTGGGGATGTATCTCACCAAGCAGGCCTGTCCTTTTTCCCCGGAGGAGTATGGACGCGCACCGGCCCCGGATGAAGCTGTTGTGGCTGCATTCGGTTGTCGTGAGCTTCATTGGAAGGGCATCCCTGAAAGCATTGAATAGTGACATTATCTCAGATAGTCCTGCGTCCGCATGGGACACCACTCCGGCAAGCATCTTCGTGTTGCGGGTCCTTGTGTCTGTCCCCTTGTCAGGCAGCATGCACACACCAAGCTCGAATATCCGCTGCGGGTAGCGCCTGCGTATATTTGAGGAGAGGTTCGCGAGCAGGCTTGGGAGAATCCAGCGCCTGCACAGGACATGTTCCTTTGATGTGGGATTGGCTATCTCCACTGCCCCGGGGTTTTT
>DAOVFN010000124.1 GCA_030672885.1 Candidatus Aenigmatarchaeota archaeon
GCCCAGAAAACCCGCCACATCCACAAAAACAAAAGCAAAGAAACCCAAGACAGGGAAAACCCCGGCAAAACAGCCCAGAAAACCCGCCAAGAAGGCAGTAAAGAAGTGATGACATGACCCATATCAAGAGATTCAGCATGCCCGCCACCTGGCCCATGTCCAGGAAGGAACATAAATTCGCCATCTCACCCAGCCCCGGCCCCCACACCAGGAAGGACAGCATACCCCTAAGGGTTGTCCTCAGGGATGTCCTGGGATACGCGGACAATGCCAAGGAAGCCAGGAGCATACTCTCCCAGGGCAAGGTCCTTGTGGACAAGAGACCAAGAAGGGATTCTGGATTCCCGGTGGGCCTCATGGACGTGATTGAGATACCCGACACCAAGGATTTCTTCAGGGTGGTTGCTGGTGCCAAGGGACTAGAGCTTGAGAAGATACGTGATTCTGACGCATCCTGGAAGGTTTGCAAAATCAGGGGAAAGACTACCATCAGGGGAGGCATCCAGCAGCTGAACCTCCACGACGGAAGGAACATCACCGTAAAAAAGGACACCTACAATGTAGGCGATTCGATAATGGTTTCCATACCTGAGCAGAAAATACTCAAGCACCACAAGCTCGAAAAGGGCGCCTATGGCTTCATCACAGCAGGAAGGAACATGGGCATCTGGGGCAGGATAAAGGAGATAGAAGAGAAGAAGCACATGCTTGAGAAGTCCACCGTGATCATGGAAGTGGACAAAAAGGACATCAAGACACTCAGGGAATACATTTTCATCGCAGAGAGGGCAGCCACCCCCAAACCTGAAAAGAAGCCTTCTGAAGGCAAGGATGAGAAATCATCTCCTGGCAAGACAAAGGAGGATAAATGAGCGACAACCCCATGAGGAGCATACGCCTAGGCAAACTCACCCTAAACATAGGCATGGGCGAGGCGGGTCCCGGCATCGAGAAGGCCAAGGTCCTGCTGGAAAAGATGTCCCAGTCCAAGGTGGTTGTCACCACAACCCATAAGAGGACGACCTTTGGCGGGGCCAAGGGAAGACCCATAGGGGTCAAGGTCACGCTCAGGGGAAAGAAAGCAATGGAGCTACTGGGGAGCATGCTCGGGGCAGTGGACAGCAGGCTCAAGCCAGGGCAGTTCGACCGGAACGGAAACTTCTCCTTTGGAATCGAGGAGTACATACACATCCCTGGAATCAAGTACGATCCCGACATAGGGATACTCGGCATGGATGTGTGCGTCACGCTCACACGGCCCGGATTCAGGGTTTCAATGAAACGGCTCAGGCCGGGCAGGATAGGCAAGGCCCACAAGATAACACCTGAGGATGCCCAGGAATGGGTGACCAGGGAGTTCAAGGTAAAAGTTACCGACGAAGTAGAAAGGAGATACTGACAGACACAATCGATGTTAAGGTGAAATCATGACATACGAAAGGGTGAGGAAATCCATAGAGAATAAGCCAGTGAAACTTGCGAGATATGAGAAGTTCAACAAGCCTCTGCCGAGGAAGTATGGCAAGAACGTCCACAATTGCAGGAGGTGCGGCAAGAGGGCAGGGGTTATAAGAAAGTACGGGCTGCTCTATTGCAGGCAGTGCTTCAGGGAGGAAGCCGAGAAGATAGGCTTCAGGAAATACAACTAGGCTTACTGGAATCGATATAAGGTGAAAACATGAGACATGACTTGCTGGCTGACGTGTTCGCGATAATCAAGAACACCGAGGCAATAGGAAGGAACGAGTGCGTCACTGCGGCATCCAAGGTAATCAAGGGTGTGCTCAAGGTGATGCAGAAGCATGGCTACATCGGGGAATTCGAGTACATTGATGACAGAAAGGGTGGGAAGTTCAGGATACGCCTTCTGGGAAGGATAAACAACTGCAACGTGATAAGGCCCAGGTTCTCGGTCCAGTCCTCGGACTTCATACGATGGGAGAAGCGATTCCTCCCTGCTGACAACGTCGGCGTGCTCATAGTGACGACCTCCCGGGGCATAACAGACCAGGGAGATGCCGTCAAACAGAACACTGGGGGGAAACTTCTGGGGTTCGTCTACTAGGGACGCAACGACACTCTTGCAATTAAGGTGATGATATGGTGTACCATCCAGGAAGGGCAGTGAAGGTCTTCCCTGCTGAATCCAAGCAGGGAGAAACAGCGGCTACCATAAGGTTCTGGGACAGCAACCTCCACACAGTAAAGGTCTCCAGGGACATAGCGGGCAAGCTGAAGGATGGTGACATGGTCCTCGTCGACTACTATCCCATGAGCGAGAGGCTAAACCGGCCAAAGATGGTGGCGATGAAAATAGTTAACAAAGGGGATGAGAAAGAGCTATGGTCCCACTATCAGGGATTCCTCAGAATGAAAAAGAAGGCCCTTCAGGTAAAGAGGTCCACAGAGAACATGCAGGCACCTCCCCGCTCAATGGAGGGGGTTGGATAGCATGACACTGGAAAATGATATCAAAAAGGCCCTGAAGGAAGGTAAGCTCTTTCTGGGCAGCAGGAGCGTGCTCAAGGCGATTAAGACAGGCAAGCTTGTGAACGTGATATACTCCACCAACATACCCAAGGGCGTGCTGGGGGACATGCAGCACTATGCAGGCATTTCAGATACCAGTATCCAGGAATTCCCTGGCAATTCTGTTCAGCTCGGAGAGCTGTGCGGGAAACCCTTCAGCGTACTCCTCCTGGGAATCGCAAAGTGAACTTGAACTTCGCCGCAATGCCCGGTTCAGGAGCGCTCTTCCCTAGAGGCACTG